>JAGLTN010000557.1 GCA_023135255.1 Planctomycetota bacterium | reverse complement strand
ATATTGTTTCTGTGCTTGACCGTTCCGCAAACAAACACAAAATTTATATTGATAGCGAGTTGACCGGTACTAATTACAGCCTGACAACTGATTCTGATCCGATGGTTACTAATAGTAATGATCTGGCGATTAGTGCTAACCCTGCAGCAGGGACAAGCTACTATTTCCGCGGAGCGATTGATGATGTCAGCATCTATGATCATGCGTTAACCGATGCGGAAGTTGCGACTCTTTTTAATCCCCTGGCAGCAGTTAACTCTAATCTTGTTGGCTGGTGGAAGATGGATGGCCAAACAGATCCAGGTGATGCCAAATTAGTAAAAGATTACTCAGGCTATGGCAATGATGGTACTATGGGCTCGGCAGATGCCTGGATGCCCGGCGGCGGAATTGACTTTGATGGCGGCCCTTTGGGTGCAAGTGGGATTGTTTTTGCTGACAGTGGTGCCGACCTTATTGCTGACATGGGTCTGACTGACCAGGTAACTGTTTCCTTTGTAATGAGTGGCCATACCCCTGGCGATGCTGGTTATGTTTTTACAGGTTTGGATTCTAGCGGTCATGCAATGTCATGTGAAGCTCCAACCACTGACACTAACCACTTCCTGACAAAGTTTGGTGACGGCGGAAACCCATGGGGATGGGAAGCATTCAATCCAGCAGATAGCGAATACATCTTTGCAGAGTCTGATAGCAGAAGAATCAGTTTGGTAGTTGACCTTGCTGTAGGCAGCGTAGTTTACTACCTCGATAATCAGATTTGGATTACGCAAAATAATGCCACTGGCAGCTTTAGTAATCTGATGTCATTCACTATTGGCAGGCAGTCGGGGGGTGAGTACGATTGCGAACTGAAAGACTTCAGAATTTATAACAAGGCTTTAAATATAAATGAAATAATAACCCTTACTAATCCGGTGGACCTTAATGGTGATAAGAGTGTTGATCTTGATGACCTTGCGATAATGGTAGAGGACTGGCTTGACAATACGGGCAGTGCCGAAGCTGATCTGAATTGGGATGATGTTGTCAACTTTGAGGACTACGCAATTTGGGCTGACAATCTTTTTGAAGGCGGCAGCTATTATTTCGATAGTGTTGGTGGTGATGACGGCAACTTAGGAAATTCTCCAGAGGAGGCTTGGCAGAGCCTGAGTAAGTTTAACAGTACAACATTTTTGCCGGGCGAGAAGATATATTTCAAAGCTGGTTCGCAATGGGACGGTGGTTTGACTGTCTACGGCAGCGGAACAGAGGCTGAACCTATCATCATAGATGCTTATGGTGACATTTCAAACGAGAATAACAAACCTCGTTTTGATGCTGGTGGTATTGGTGCAGGGTTATTAGTTTCTAATGTTGAGTATTGGGAAATTAACAATTTACAGCTTACTAACTTAGGGGCGACAAGAGGTCCATGGCGGAAAGGTGCCAGTATTTATGCAAACGATTTTGGTACAATGCGGCATATCCACCTGAAAAATCTTTATGTGCATAGTGTTAATGGTCTGATAGAGAAAGAAGACGGCGGCGGCGCAGGTATAACCTGGTTCTGCGGCGGAACCACAACTCCCACAAAATTCGATGGTATATTAATAGAGGACTGTCATATTAAAACTACCGACAGGGATGGCATCGTCGGAGGTAATACAAAAATAGGTACGGTGACTAATTCCTGGCCTCGCAGCAGCAGCGATTGGTGTCCAAGTATAAATGTTGTTGTCAGAGGCAATTTCCTTGAAGATATCGGTGGTGACGGTATTGTACCTATTGGCTGTGATGGTGCTATTATTGAGTACAATATAATAGAAGGAGCTGCCTGTCGAACGTATAATAACGACCCCGCACAATGGGCGGTAGGTATCTGGCCTTGGAGTACGGATAATACGATAATCCAGTACAATGAAGTTTCAGGTGTGAAAGGTACTCGTGACGGCCAAGGCTATGATTGTGATTACAACTGTGCAGGAACAATATTCCAGTATAACTACAGCCATGACAATGAAGGCGGTTTTATGCTTGTATGTGATAGCGATAGTGGTATTGGACAGATAAATCCAATCGTACGCTACAATATAAGCCAGAATGACCAAGCTGTTATATTCCACCTTGGCGCCGGTGTTCAAGTATACAATAACATTATATATAACGGCTCAGGCAGCGAGGTCAGCCTGATAGAGAATTTTGACAGCTGTACAGGGACAGGAGTTTTCAAAAACAATATATTCCTGTCACTTGGAACATATCGCTTCAATAGTAACGTTGTGACTGATGACAGCTTCAGTAATAACTGTTGGCGAGCCAATTTGTGGATAGGACCAAGTGGGCCGGGCTGGACAGACGGCAGACCGAGCGGAACCAATGAAGTGACCTCCGATCCGCAATTTGTTAGCGGTGGCAGCGGTGGTGATGGTATTGATACTCTTGACGGCTATAAACTGCAAAGCGGTTCGCCTTGTATCGGTGCGGGAACAACAATAAGCAACAATGGCGGATATGACTTCTGGGGCAATGTATTATATAACGGCAACCCGGATATAGGTGGTCATGAATACTAATCAGAATGATGGCATTGAATTATTTCAAAATATAAAAAAAAATATTTTCAAAGATATGATAACAAATAAGGAGATGAAATGAAAAAATTATTGATGATCTTATTCTTAATTATTTTTGCAACTTCAGCTGATATTTTAGCATCGGAAAAAGCGACCGATCCTGATCCAGAAGATGGGGCTATGGGAGTAACTGACGATTACGCCATATATATGTACTGGACCCCAAGCGAAAGTGCACTATCGCATGACGTCTACGTCGGGGCAGACTACAATGACGTAAACGATGCCACAACTGAATCGGCTGAATTTATACTAAACACCGCCCGACCACAATATGCTTTTATAGATTATGCAGATGGAACCGAATATTTCTGGCGAATTGATACTGTCACTGACTCGACAACCGTTAAAGGCGATGTATGGACATTCATAACCTGGGCATTTCCTAATACTGACCTTAACGATGACAGCTTTGTGGATATACATGACTTTAAGATTCTGGTTTATGACTGGCTCGACGATTTGCTCGGTAACAGCGATATAAATAAAGACAAAATAGTGAATTTCAAAGATTACTCAATTTTATTAGACAATTGGTATGAAGGTGATAAGTATTATTTCGATAGTGTCGGTGGTAATGATAACAATGCCGGGACATCTCCTGATCAGGCTTGGCAGTCTTTGAGTAAGTTTAACAATACTACGTTTTTTCCCCGCGACAAGATTTATTTCAAAGCTGGCAGCCAATATAATGGCCAGATCACACCTAAAGGCTCAGGGTCGGCTAAAGTCCCCATCACCATTGATGCCTACGGTGACATAACAGATGCTAATGATAAACCCCGGTTTGACGGCAATGGAACGGGCACAACACTTTACATCCATCATGTTGAATACTGGCAGATCAATAATCTTCAGCTAACCAATTATGGGGCGACGGCTGGTGACTGGAGGACGGCAG
>JAGLTN010000556.1 GCA_023135255.1 Planctomycetota bacterium | reverse complement strand
TAGTTTTTTAGACCCTTAAGACTATAAATCACACCGTTAATCCGCTCTGCGATTAGTTCGACAATTTACCATGTCTATTGAGCCGTAAAGCTCCTTAAAAAGGTTAATACTTTGGTCTTTGGGGCAGGTAACTATCAATAGGGAAATAAATGGCTTTGGATTCCAAGAGGATAACCAATTGAATTGAGGCAGGTTAAAGAAAAATGATATTATTACGTGGCAAAATGATTATTACCAACTGGCTGTATCATTTAGTGTTTTTTGCGGATAGAAAAAAGAAAGTGGAACAGAAGATTTAGATCGGGGGCAAGCTAAATGAACCAGATGAAATTGACAGATATATGGAAACGTTTGTTTGGATTTAAGGTTAATACAGCCAGTTGGACTTTTGTAAATAAAACCATAATACCATTATTTGTGGCAGTAGTCATAATTATAGGTGTTGGTTGTTTTGGTTGGCGTTCCTATAAAAACTTTCAAATCTCCGATTCTCGACATCATGAGACTATAAGACTATCCGGAGTTATTACACATCTTGACGAAGTTCTGACAATGTCGGCAAATATGGCTGCAGCAACTGGTGATCTCAGTTGGGAGGCCCGTTACAGACAAGCTGAGCCTCAGTTGGACACTGCCATAAAGAAAGCTGGAACTCTTTGTTCAATTCATAATATTGCTGAGTATATGACTACCACAGATACCGCAAATGCCGAACTGGTTGTAATGGATAACAGAGTATTGGATCTGGTCCGTCGGGGCAATACACAGAAAGCCTTGGCATTGCTGCAAAGTGATGAATATTCAAAACAGAAAAAACTTTACAAAAAGGGACTGGATAAATTTGCTGAGGCTGTTAAAAGACACACAGAAGCCCAGATGCGTAAAAGCTTTTATATTACGATTGGAGGAGTATTGTTTTTTGCGATAGTTATTTCATTGATAATAATCAGCGGGGTCAGTGGAGCTGCTATACGCAGGGAAGTTAAACTTCGTCGACAAACCTCAAAACAGTTAAAGGCTTCTAATCAGCAGCTAATAGCTGCAGAGCAACAGTTAAAAGCCTTGAACCAGCAACTCAACGCCGGCAACCAGCAGTTAACAGTAATGAATCAACAGTTGAATGCATCAAATCAGCAGTTAATGGCGCAAGAAGAACAACTTCGTAATTTAAATCACAACCTTACTGAACGAATCAAGGAACTAAACTGTCTTTACGGCATCTCAAAAATTGTTGAAGAACCAGCTATTTCTTTAGATGGCATTCTGCAGAAAACAGCGGATATAATTCCTTCCAGCGGACAGTATCCTGAAATTACATGTGCCCGAATCTCTTTAAATGGACAGCAGTTTACAACATCGAATTTTAAGCAAACGCAATGGGCACTGACGAGCAATCTTGTTGTCAACGGTGAAAAACAAGGATGTCTTGAAGTTTATCATCTTCAACAAAATCCTGAAGGTCATGAAGGACCCTTTCTCAAAGAAGAGAGGCACTTAATAGATGCTATATCCGAGAGGCTTGGGCATATTGTAGAGAGAAAACAGGCTAAGGAAAAACTCGAAGAAAGCGAACAACGCTACCGGATACTTGTGGAAAATATCGACCTCGGTATTACTCTGATAGATGCCAACCACAGGATAATTATGACGAACAATGGCCAAGGCCGGCTTTTCAACAAACCAAATGAACAATTTGTCGGAAAGTATTGTTTTAAGGAGTTCGAAAAACGTGACGCAATTTGTTCGCATTGTCCCGGAATGCGGGCTATGGCAACAGGTCTCACTGCAGAAGTCGAGAGCGAGGGTGTGCGGGATGACGGTAGTAGTTTTTCAGTTCATATTTCTGCCTTTCCGGTTTTCGGCAAAAATGGCAAAGCAAATAGCTTTATTGAGGTTGTCAAAGATATCACCGAGCGCAAGCAGGCAGAAATACGCCAGCAGGAAACTAACAACAGGCTTATTTCAATGGCGAATCAGATCAGCAATATTATGAAGGCAGCGGGTAAAAAAATTAGCGGTCATAATAAATCTCTGCTCTTT
>JAGLTN010000555.1 GCA_023135255.1 Planctomycetota bacterium | reverse complement strand
GAATAAATCCGTAACTTCTTATTTTTAAGTTAGTTACCCGCGGATAAACGGAAAAATTCAATTGAGACCAGTATATCAGAAAGTTTTTTTATGACAGAAGATATTTCAAAAGTATATGAACCCGCGTCAATAGAGAAAAAGGCGAAAGAAATCTGGGAATCCGGCGGATATTTTTATACGCAGCCCCCTGCCAAAGGCGGAATAGATGGTAAGGCTTATACGATAGTGATACCGCCTCCTAATGTTACGGGTGCGCTTCATATGGGCCATGCACTTGATAATACTTTGCAGGATATTCTTATCCGATTCAGAAGGATGCAGGGATTTAATACGCTTTGGATGCCGGGGACTGACCATGCGGGTATTGCTACGCAATCGGTAGTTGAAAAGATGCTGCGAACTGAAAAAGGATTGACCAGACACGATGTGGGCAGAGAAAAACTTGTTGAGATGATCTGGCAGTGGAAAGAGCAGTTCGGCGGAAAGATATTAGAACAGCTTAAGGGTATCGGTGCGAGTTGCGACTGGAAGAGAACGAGATTTACGCTCGATGATATGTGCGGTAAGGCGGTAAGGCATACTTTTGTTAACCTGTTTAATAAGGGGTTGATCTATCGGGGTAA
Organism: Planctomycetota bacterium; assembly: GCA_023135255.1. Lineage (GTDB taxonomy): Bacteria > Planctomycetota > Phycisphaerae > Sedimentisphaerales > Anaerobacaceae > JAGLTN01. Next base: position 1,242 of record JAGLTN010000555.1, on the reverse strand, counting down.
GAGACTGGTGAACTGGGACCCGGCATTGCAGACTGCTGTTTCTGATGATGAAGTTGTGCATAAGACAGTTCAGGGTAATTTTTATTATATTAAATACCCGTTGGCAGACGGCAGCGGTTTTGTAACGGTTGCAACAACCAGGCCTGAAACGATGCTCGGTGATACCGCAGTCGCTGTTAATCCGAAAGATGAAAGAGCAGCTGGGCTTATCGGCAAAATGGTTAAGCTGCCTTTGACTGGCAGGGAGATACCTATTATCGCTGACGATTATGTTAAGCGCGGTGAGGGTACGGGGTTTTTGAAGGTGACGCCTGCGCATGATCCGAACGACTATGAGATCGGATTGCGACATGAGCTTGAGATGATTAATATACTTACTGATGACGCCAGGATCAATGCCAACGGCGGTAAGTTTGAGGGGATGGACAGGTATGCAGCGAGGAAGGCTGTTGTTGCGGGTCTTGAGGAGTTAGGGCTTTTGGTTAAAGTTGAGCCTAAGGAACATGAGGTTGGACACTCGGACCGCAGCGGTGTTGCAATTGAGCCTTACCTTTCGGATCAGTGGTTTGTAAAGGTTGGCCCGCTTGCTGAAAAAGCTATTGAGGTTGTTGAGAAAGGCCAGATCAAGTTTCATCCGACCAGATACGGCAAAAGCTATCTTGACTGGCTTTATGGTATTCGTGACTGGTGTATCAGCAGACAGCTTTGGTGGGGACATCGGATACCGATATGGTATTGTAAGGAGTGCGGCTGTACTAATACAGGGATCGAGGATCCAACGGAATGTGAAAAGTGCGGCTGTGGTAATCTTGAGCAGGACCCGGATGTTCTTGATACATGGTTTAGTTCTGCGCTTTGGCCTCATAGTACGATGGGCTGGCCTGAGCAGACTGAGGAATTAAAATTTTATTATCCGACAAGCACGCTTGTTACCGCGAGAGATATTATTACTTTGTGGGTATCGAGAATGGTGATGATGGGGCTTGAGAATATGGGAGAAATTCCATTTAAGGATGTCTTTATTCACGGCACTATCCTTGACGGCAAAGGTGAGCGGATGAGTAAGAGTAAGGGCAACGGTATTGACCCGCTGGATATTATCGATACTTATGGCGCGGACGCGATGAGGTTCAGCCTGGCGCAGATGACGACTGAAAGTCAGGATATACATATGCCCGTTAAGAAGGATGATAAGGGCAGAAATACCAGTGACAAATTCGATATCGGCAGAAACTTCTGCAA
>JAGLTN010000554.1 GCA_023135255.1 Planctomycetota bacterium | reverse complement strand
ATATATACGGCACACAATTTCATCCTGAAAAGAGTGGTATAATAGGTTTAAAAGTCCTGAAGAATTTCGCTCAGATCTGTGAGGGGACAAATTCCTGATGTTGGCCAAAAGAATCATTCCCTGCCTCGATGTAAAAGATAATCGTGTTGTTAAAGGTGTAAATTTCCTGAATCTCAGAGATGCAGGCGATCCTGTTGAGCTTGGGAAAAGATACTCCGATATGGGTGCGGATGAACTTGTATTCCTCGATATAACCGCGACTATCCGGTCAAGAAAAACGATCGTTGAGTTGGTTGAAAAAGTTGCGGAAAATGTGTTTATACCATTTACCGTTGGCGGCGGAATACAGACCGTTGAGCAGATGGATGATCTGCTTCGAAGCGGCGCCGAGAAAGTTTCGATGAATACCGCGGCTGTTAATAATCCTGAATTGCTTCGTGAAGGAGCAAAAAAATTCGGCAACCAGTGCATCGTCCTTGCAATAGATGCCCGCCGATCAAAAACCAGACCCGGCAAATGGCAGGTTTGTATTAAGGCCGGTTCTGAACCTACGGATATCGATGTTGTCCAGTGGGCAGTAAAAGCTGAGCAACTCGGCGCAGGGGAGATACTGCTTACGAGTATGGATGCTGACGGCACCAAAGCGGGCTATGATAATCAACTGAATAAGGCGGTCAGCTCAGCGGTTAATATTCCTGTTATTGCTTCGGGCGGGGCTGGTAACTGCGACCACCTCTACGACGCCATAGTCGATGGCGGCGCAGAAGCAGTATTGATGGCGTCTATTACGCACTTCGGCAATTACACCATAAATCAAATGAAAGAGTACCTTTCCGCGAAAGGCATACTGGTTAACCTGTAGTTTTGTTCGCCTTGGCGGTAGTCTTCTTTGATGAGGCCATAGTTTTCGATGTCTTTATATTGGTCCCATTTTTTTATGTGGCCCTTGCTGGAGCCTTCGTGGCTCATACCGATCTTCCGCATAATACGTCCTGAAGCATTATTGCCTTTGAAGTGATGTGCGAATATGCGGTTGAGCCCAAGGTTCTCAAAGCCATATTCCAAAACCGCATGTGCAGCCTCGGTGCAGTAGCCTTTGCCCCAGTAGTCTTTACCAATCCAGTAGCCCATCTCTGCATGATCGTGTTCTTTGTTTATCATAAGACCAATAGTGCCCAACAGGTTACCATTGTTGTTTTCAGTAATAGCAAAGACCACACTTTTACCTTCCGCGATGTCACCTTTGATACTCTTGATCCACTTTTCCGCAACACCAGCACCATAAGGATGTGGGATGCTCAGTGTAGTTGCAGCGATAGCCTTATCGCCGGCGAGAAACTGCACTACCGCTGCGTCAGCCTGCGTTAAAGGCCTTAGTATCAGCCTTTCAGTATCAATTATAGGCTCGTGTATTCTGTTGTCTTTCGCTGTAACATCCATTTTTTCCTGCCTTAAAGAGAAAATAATTTAATCTCGTCTAAAAAAAAAGCCTTCCAGAGCTTTTGACCCTGGAAGGCTTATAATATTTTTACAATATCTTAAAATCTTCTCAGGGCTTTTTCTCCTTATAATATGTTGTAGCCAATGAGCGCAAAGTAATATGACTGACCTGACAAAGGTCAACCATAATAAGATTAAATTGTCTGCTGTTATTTCTCATTAACAAAAACCCTGTAAAAATTCTTTCCTGCATACTACACAAAACCGAATCTTAAGTCAAGAATAAAATTGGAAAATTTAATTTTCAAGCTTTTCGAAGTGGAATCTGTGGCCGTCACCGTCGATTTTTATTTTATCGCCTTTGGTAAATTTTCCGCTCAAAATTTCTGCTGCCAGTTTGTTTTCAAGTCTTTGCTGTATAGTTCTTTTTAAAGGTCGAGCGCCAAAGGCAGCGTCGTAGCCCTCATCCATTATCTGTTTTCGTGCACCAGCAGTAAACTCAACTTGGATATTGTTGTCTTTAAGGCGGTCAGCGAGATAGTCAAGCTGGATATCGACGATCTTTAACAGATTGTCCTTGTTAAGCATGTGGAATACTATCACTTCATCGATCCTGTTAAGGAATTCAGGTTTGAAAGTCTGCTTTAATTCGTCTTTGACGTGTGCTTCTATTTCCCAGTCTGCGCCGCTATCTTCGGTTATTTCCTGTATTTTTTGGCTGGCTATATTGCTGGTCATGATGATAACTGTATTTGTAAAGTTTACAGTTCTTCCTTGGCCATCGGTTAATCTGCCGTCATCGAAAACCTGCAAAAGAACATTAAAGACATCGATATGAGCTTTTTCGATCTCATCCAAGAGTACAACAGAGTAGGGCTTTCTGCGGACAGCTTCGGTTAGTCTGCCTCCTTCTTCATAGCCTACATAGCCTGGAGGTGCGCCTATAAGCCTGGCAACTGAGTGAGGCTCCATGAACTCGCTCATGTC
>JAGLTN010000553.1 GCA_023135255.1 Planctomycetota bacterium | reverse complement strand
GAGATGATGGAGCTTTATATTCACGATGAGCCGATCGCAACTGAGATAATTCATAGGGCAGTGCGGAAGGGGACTTTAACTAATAAGTTGAATCCTGTTTTTGTGGGTTCTGCTTTGAAGAATATTGGAGTGCGAAAGTTGCTTGATGCCGTTGTTGAATATTTGCCTTCACCCCTTGACAGGCCTGATATCGTGGGTTTTAAGCCTAATAATAAGGATGAAGAGATTGTTGTAAAATGTGACCCTGAAGGTGATTTGGTGGCTTACGTTTTTAAGATCACAAGCGATTCGCATGGAGACCTTAATTTTCTCAGGATTTATAGCGGCTCACTGAAGCCCAGCAGCAGGGTTCTTGATGCCAGTCGTGACAAAAGAGAAAACATTACCCGTATATTTGAAATGAACGCTGGAGAAAGGAAGATACTCGATAGTGCTTCTGCCGGTGATATTGTTGCAGTTATAGGCTTAAAGCAGACTTTGACAGGCGATACTATATGCGAGACCAAAAGGCCTGTATGTTTGTCCAAGATCGAGTTTCCTGAAACAGTGATAAGCATGTCAATTGAGCCTGCCAGTGCTGCTGATAAAGCTAAACTCGGTGAAGCTCTTGCGATGCTCAGACGGGAAGACCCGACGTTTGGTTGTAAATATGACGATGAAACAGGTCAGACTATTATAAGTGGAATGGGAGAATTGCACCTCGAAATCATCCAGCATAAACTTGTCAGGGAGAAAAAGGTAAATGTCAGGGTTGGCAAACCCAGAGTCGCATATAAAGAGGCAATTAGCAAAAAGGCAAAGGCTGATGCTAAATTTGTACGTCAAACAGGGGGCCATGGGCAGTTTGGACGTGTGGTAATGACGATAGAGCCCTTGATGACTGAAGATGGGCATTGGAGCAAGGAAATAGAATTCGAAAATAATGTTGTGGGCGGGGCTGTTCCCAAAGAATATATATCATCGGTCGAGCGAGGAACCCGCGGTGCACTCAGCAGTGGGGAACTTGCGGGTTATCCGGTTGTCGGCTGTAAAATATGCCTGATAGACGGCTCTGCACATGCGGTAGATTCTTCAGATCTGGCTTTTGAGCAGGCAGCGGCAATGGCAATAGGAATGTTATTAAAAAGTGCCGGTACGATTCTTCTTGAGCCTGTAATGCGGGTTCAAATAATAGTGCCTGAAAGTAATTTCGGGGCAGTTCAGGGTAATTTGCTTGCGAAAAGGGGGATAATTACAGATACAAGAATTCACGGTAATATGCGCATTATAGACGCTAAGGTGCCTTTGATTGAGATGTTTGGCTATTCCAGTGAAATCAGAAGTGCTACTGCGGGCAGGGGTTCGTTTACTATGGAGCCTTTAAACTATGAAAAAGTGCCTGAACAGATAGCCAAAGATGTTCTTTTTTAAAAAAAAATAAAAAAAATCAGCTTTTTATTAAAAAAAAACGCAAATTCAGTTGACATTGTTTTTGTGTCGTGCTATATTCCGGGTTTTTCAGCCGTAGCGAGCATTACCATGGCGGTTTTGCGAGAACGAGTTGGGCTGTGGCATATCAGAATTGATGGAAGTCAATGAAGATTTTTTTATGTTCGGAGCTTTGTTAAAGCTTTTGCTTTGATGGGTTTCGGAGTCGATAAGGAAGGCGAAAAAACGGCGATTTCGCGGTTATTAATGCCTTTCCTGCCAAGAAAGACGACGTAAGTTCGTACTGATCGAAAAATTATGCACAAGTTGTGTATTTTTGTGTTGAGTTTGGGATGTAAGTTGTTACACTCTGGGCTTTTAAAATTTTATAGTGTTTAAGTAAAATGTAAATGGTGCCTCAAAAAGAGGAATTATATGGCTGCTGAAACCGAAAAAATCAGAATTAGAATGGAAGCCTACGATCACAGGGCGCTTGACGCTTCTGCAAAGGAAATCGTAGAACATGCACGCAGGACAAATGCAAAAGTAAGCGGCCCGGTGCCGTTGCCGACGCGTATCGAAAGATACACTGTTCTTAAAAGTCCTCACGTAAATAAAAAGTCGCGTGAGCAGTTCGAATTGAGGACTCATAAGCGTTTAATCGATATTTGCGATGCTAATGCACGGACAGTTGAGATACTTAACCGTCTGGTCGTTCCCGCAGGTGTTTTTGTGAAGATCAAGGCTTAATGAAAATTTAACAATGGATTTTGTTGTTGAGGCTTAAGTTTAATGGCTATGTTATTAGGAAGAAAAGTTGGTATGACCCAGGTCTATGATGAATCAGGCAAAATGCTGCCTGTTACAGTTATAGAGGCTGGCCCTTGTGCGGTTATTCAGGTCAAGACCACCGACACTGACGGCTATAATGCGGTTCAGTTGGGGTATCAGGATGTTAAGGAATCACGCAGGACAAAACCCCTGACAGGGCATGCTGCCAAAGCAAAAGCTACTCCGAAGAAGTTTGTTCGTGAGATGCGTCTCGGTAAAGATGAACAGCCCCAGTTGAGTGCAGGTGATAATGTGGATGTCTCTGTTTTTGCTGAGAGCAAATATGTTGATGTAACCGGTATAAGCAAAGGTAAAGGTTTTGCCGGCGGTATGAAACGTCACGGTTTTCATGGTTTTCCGCAGTCACATGGTACGAAACGTAAGCACAGGCATATTGGAGCTATTTCAAGTTTTGCCAGTGATGCAGGTCACGGCGGTAACCTTAAAAAAGGTAAAAAGATGCCGGGTCATATGGGTAACGTTACTGTAACAACTAAAAACCATGATTTGGTTTCAATAGATGAAGAAAGAAATTTGTTAGTAATTAAAGGCGCTATACCTGGTCCTTCAGGCGGCTATGTTGTTATTCGTGGCTCGAAAAAAGCCTGATATACCCTTAAGGGTAGTAAATGTCCGCGAATAAATCCGTAACTT
>JAGLTN010000552.1 GCA_023135255.1 Planctomycetota bacterium | reverse complement strand
GTAATATCAAGCACGCGGTATTTGATCACGACGGGACCATAAGCACACTAAGGCAAGGCTGGGAAGAGATCATGGTGCCGGCTATGTTAAAAGCTATCTTAGGTGATGAATTTGAAACCGCTGACGAAGCCTTATATCATAAAGCCAAAAAACGTGTTGAAGATTATATCGATCAGTCCACCGGCATACAGACCATTTTGCAAATGGAGGCCCTTGTGGAGATGGTTAGAGAGTTTGGCATAGTACCGACAGATAAAATACTCGACAAATTTGGGTATAAAGAAATTTACAACGATGCTTTGATGGAACTGGTCAACCAGAGGATAGAAAAATTTCATTCATCTCAGCTTGATATCAGCGACTTTACGATCAAAGGTTCAGTTGAATTCTTAAAAGAACTCAGCAAAAGGTCAGTTACCCTCTACCTTGCCAGCGGAACCGATAAAGAAGACGTCATCGAAGAGGCTAATGCTCTTGGTTATGGCGAGTTATTCAATGGTGGTATCTATGGCTCTGTTGGTGACGTCAGTAAATATTCAAAGAAAATGGTTATTGAAAAAATTATGACAGATAATAATCTTAGCGGCTCTGACCTGGTAGTCTTTGGTGATGGTCCGGTAGAAATAAGAGAGGTTAGGAAACGTGATGGAATCGCTTTTGGTATCGCAAGTGACGAAATCAGACGCCATGGTTTAAATGCTGAAAAGCGAACCAGGCTGATAAAATCCGGCGCTCATTTCATTGCTCCTGATTTTTCTCAGTTCGACAGGATCATCAAAATATTATTTAAAGAATAAAGCTATGCAAAAAGATGCGTTTACTATTATTTAACTTACTTTGAAAGTCAGGCAAACATTGTTATGAAAACTTATTTTGATTGTATCCCCTGTTTTATCAGACAGGCTCTTGATTCTGCCAGGCTTATTACTGATGACGAAAACATCCATGAAGAAATAATCATTTCTGCTATGAAAATGGCAGTTGATATGGATTTGCGTAAAAGTCCGCCGGAAATGGCAAAAAAAATCCATCGGCTGATAAGACAACTCACTGGTATAGACGACCCTTACAAAGAGATTAAGGCAAGTTTTAATGCTTTTGCAATGCAGATGTATCCTAAAGCTAAAAAATATATAGAAGAGTCTGTTGATAAAATTGAAGCAGCTGTGAAGTTCGCAATTGCAGGTAACATAATAGATTTCGGAGTAAATGCCGGTTTGAAAAATCATCATGTACGGGACGCCATAGATAAATCGCTCGAAACACCAATAGAGCCAAAAGCTTTGCAGAGATTTAAAGATGCAGTTGCCCGGGCGGAAAATATTTTATATCTCGGCGACAATGCGGGCGAGATAGTATTTGATAAATTGCTGATCGAACAGTTGCCGACTGAGAAAATAACATTTGCTGTTCGCGGCAAACCGATAATAAATGATATCACGATGGAAGATGCGGAATTTGTTTCTATGACAGATTTGGTCCCGGTGATCGATAATGGCGATGATGCTCCTGGTACGATTCTCGAAGATTGCAGCCAACAGTTTCAAGAGAAATTTACAGATGCGGACCTGATCATAGCTAAAGGCCAGGGTAATTATGAAACCTTGAGCGAGGTAGATAAAAATATATTTTTCATTCTAAAGGCGAAATGTGAAATAATCGCACAGCATCTCGGCTGTGAAGTTGGCAGCATGATTTTGAAGGAAAACTTTTGACCAGGGAAAGTAGTTAAGTTTTTTATTAAGTTGTAGAATTAGAAAGTAGTAAAATGGCAAAGATCGAACATAAGATTCTTATCTTAAGCGGCAAAGGTGGTGTAGGTAAAAGCAGTATTGCAGTAAATCTTGCGGTCTGGCTTTCAACTCAGGGTAAAAAAATCGGTCTTTTGGATGT
>JAGLTN010000551.1 GCA_023135255.1 Planctomycetota bacterium | reverse complement strand
GTGTAAAAAAGTGCGATTGCAAAAACGAAGAACATTACGGTAGCGAGTATCTTATTCGCAAATTTGCCTGGTTCGCTCGAAACAAGAGATGGAATCGACATTCCCAATGCGAACAAAAATATGTGTCCTAAGAAAAGATGCCTATAAACAAAGTGCCCGCCACTATTATCAGGTAACAACACCAGTGAATAGTAAAGATGTGCCAATAACATTAAGACGGCTACAGAAGCCAAGTAGATTTTATGCCCAAACCGCTTAATGAAAAGATATAAACAAGGCGCCAGCAAATAGCATTGAACAAGGAATATAACAAACCAGTAAGGGCCTGAAGCTCTTACCATCAAGAACGCCTTGAGTGGAAAATGCTGGCGAGATAATAACGATACAACTATTAATGATACCCAATAAAGAGGAACTATACGAATAGCTCGGCTGTGAAAATATCCCAAGAACATAGCAGGTTTGTTTTTACTTTTGGCAGCCATTTTATTGAGAGAATAAAATATACCATAGCCGCTTAAAACAAAAAATATAGAAACCGCCCCATGAGCATACCATTGAAAAGATTCTGTAACATAGTGATTTACATAATGATTTATTAGGACTATAGTTATGGCAAATCCTTTAAGGTATGCTGTTACATCTCTTGTGTCTGATATGGTTGGCATAAAACTGTTAAAATAACTCCTACTATTGTTTCTCGTCCAAATCATACGCTATACTGTAAACTTCATCATCGAATTTCGTATCAACCTTATATCCAGAATTGTGAAAAATAGTTAGCATCGGCTTGTTGATGGGTAATACCTTCGCATAAAACCGCTTCACACCGCGTTTTTTGGCAATAGTGGTGATATATTTCAACAGAAAGGTTCCCATTCCTTTTTTTTGCCACTCGTCCTGAACAACAAATGCAACTTCAGCAGCTTGTGTTTTAGGGTCAAGAAAATATTGAGCGATAGCAACAATTTGCTCTCCGACAGCCCCCGGAACAATACCCACAATAGAGAGGTCATTGGCATAATCAATATTAGTCAGTTGCTGAACATCTTTATGTGGAAAACGCATAGTGTGTGTCATATATCGCGTCTTAACCGTCGACTGGCTCAACGAATAAAGCATATGTGACAAAGACTTCTCATCAGTAGGCTTTATAGGCCTGAAAAATATCTCCGTACCGTCACGCAGAGTATCATACTTTTCAAGCTCTAATGGATAACGAATCTTCTCACTATCAAGCTCGATCTGATCTTCATAAATATAATTCTGCTTCTTCGCTGCCTGCAAAAGTTTGGTTCTGAATTTAGGATGAGCAATATTAATCAAAGCCAGAGTTCTTTCCCTTATAGTTTTTCCATGCAGATAAGCAACGCCGTATTCTGTAACAACATAATGAACATCACCTCTTGTCGTCACCACACCTGCGCCCTCTGTAAGGTGAGGCACAATTCTTGAAACAGCCCCATCTTTAGCTGTCGAAGGCATCGTTATGATTGGTTTGCCTCCCCTGCTTTTTGCCGAGCCTCGAATAAAATCTATCTGACCTCCGATGCCGCTGTAAAACTGATACCCCAGCGAATCAGCACAAACCTGCCCTGTCAGATCAACCTCCAGCCCAACATTAATACCAACCATCTTTTCATTTTGTGCAATTATATATGAATCGTTAACATACTCCGTCGGATAAAACTCAAAGAACGGATTGTTATCGATATAATCATAAAGTTTTTTACTGCCCATACAAAAACTTGCGACTATTTTACCGCGATTAATCGTTTTCTTTGAGCAGGTTATCGCGCCACACTCGATCAAATCGATTATCCAGTCACCGAACATCTCTGTATGTATGCCGAGGTCTTTCTTATCTTTAAGAAACTCCGCCAACGCCTGTGGAATTCTTCCGATGCCGCATTCAATGGTACTGCCATCCTCAACAAGCCCGGAAATATTTCTGCCTATCGCCCGAAGCACATCATCAGGTTCATCCATCGTCACTTCGACTATATCTTCATCGAAAGGTACAAGCATATCAATATCATTAACATGCACAAAGCTGTCACCAAATGTTCTCGGCATACAACGATTAACCTGTGCAACTACATACCTCGAATTTGCAACTGCCGATTTAACAATATCAACTGAAACTCCCAAACTGCAAAGCCCCCCGGCATCCGGCGGCGAAACGCTAATCAAAGCAACATCTATCGGTATCTTACCGCTCTCAAACTGTTTTGGTATCTCCGATAAAAATATCGGCGTATAATCACCGACCCCACGGTTCAAAGCTCTGCGAACATTGTCAGCTATAAAAAAGCTGTTCATCTTAAATTTATCACGATACTTCTCATCTACATAAGGAGCCTCACCTATTGTAAGCAGATGAACGATCCTCACATCATATATATCATCCGAATACTTCACAAGGCTCCGAACCAAATGCTGAGGCTGACCGACTCCTGTACCTATAAATACCGTATTGCCGGGTTTGATCTGCTTTATCGCCTGACGGGCATCGCCGACAAGATCGCTGTATTTTTCTTTCCAGTCAAATCTTTCCATTGGGCACCTGCCTTTTTAAATATCTTCAAGAGTAATCATCGCATCGACTGCAAGAGGTGTAACACTCTCATGGCCTACGACAAAAGGATTAATATCTATTTCTTTAATTTGAGGAAACTCCATCGCAAGCTGAGAAAGTCTTTGCAGAGCTTCCGCTATCAAATCCAGACTGACCCCATCACCTTCTTCTGTCCCTGTCAGCATACGATAAGTCTGCGTACGCACAAGCATCTCCTTAGCTTCATCAGCCGTCAAGGGTGCAGGATAAAACGCAACATCCTCAAGAACCTCTACCAACTTGCCCCCCATCCCGAACATCATCAAAGGCCCAAAACGCCTGTCGCGGTGCATACCAAGTATAACCTCTTGCCCCTGCTTACACATCTGCTCAACAACAATTCCTGATATCTTTGCTTCCGGCAGTTTTTGAGGGATCCTGTACATCATAAGATCAAACCCGTCCCGCACTGCCTGGTCACCAATAATATTAACTTTAACACCATCAAATTTCATCTTATGAATAATATCCGGAGACCAAATTTTAAGCACTACCGGATAACCTATCTGATTTGCGATATTAACCGCCTGCTCAGCTGACGTCGCAACTGCGCCTTTCGGAATAGTAAACCCATAAGCTTCGAGAATCTCCTTACTCCGCATCTCACCGATTTCATATTTCTTTTGTTTCAGGCATCTGAAAATAACCCCCTCAACCTTTCGCCGATTCACAGAGAACATCTTAACAACTCTCTTCGGCCTTGACCGCCACTTACTATAGCTGGCCATCACCTTAGCTGTAGCAACCGCGCTTTCCGGCGAATCATAATAAGGAACACCGCCTTCCCACAAAACTTTCAGCGACTCACTGATCTTGCTGGCACCAAGGAAACACGCCAGTATAGGCTTATGTCCATTTTCCTTTGAAACTTTTACTACCGCCTCAGCCGTAGCTATGCACTCGGTCATCGCATGAGGACTAAGCATCACCAATACGGTATCAACATTCTCATCCTCAACAACAGCCTTCAAAACCAGCTCATACCTGCCCGCAAGAGCATCTCCCAAAAGATCGATCGGGTTATCAATATTCGCAGCATCAGAAAGATTCTCAGCGAGCATTTTTGTAGTTTTTTCGGTAAATCTGGCAAGGGTAAGCCCTTCTCTGTCAATAGCATCCGCCGCCATAATCCCCGCTCCGCCTGCATTAGCTATTACCGCAATTCTATCAGACTTGGGTAAAGGCTGAGTCGCAAAAGCCCGCGCAAAATCAAACTGCACCTTGATAGATTCGCACCTGATAACCCCCGCCCTTTCAAAAATGCACTCATAAGCACTTTCGCTACCCATAAGTCTGCCGGTATGAGATGATGCAGCCTTGGCGCCAAATTCGGTTACGCCGGACTTCATAAGCAGTATTGGTTTTTCCTTGCTTATCATCTCTGCCATACGAATAAACGCATCACCATCACTAATCGTCTCAAGATAGCCTGCGATAACCTTTGTATCTTCATCCTTACCCAATGCCTCCATAACATCAAGCTCATTGATATCAGTCTTATTGCCAATACTTATAAGTTTACTAAAACCGATCCCTATAGTATTGGCCATATCCACGATCGCCGCCATTATAGAACCTGACTGTGAAAAATAACTTATTGGCCCTTTTGCCGGCAATACCCCCGCGAAGCTGGCATTGAGTTTTTTCCCCGGCAGCATCATACCTATACAGTTAGGTCCGATCAGTCGCATATCACTGCTGCGGACAAGCCTGATGATCTCTTTTTCAAGCTTTGCCCCCTCTTGCCCGGCCTCCTTAAATCCAGAAGATATAACAATAACCGACTTACAACCTATATTAATGCATTGTCGTATATTCCCAATTACACGCTTAGCAGGAACTACGATCACAACAAGATCAGGCTTTTCCGGCAGCTCTTCAAGCGACTTGTAGCTTTTCACCCCTAAAATAACATCAGCATTAGGATTAACAGCAAATATGCTGCCTGAATAATCCGAACTTATCGCCGCGGATAGTATTTCATATCCAACCTTACCTTTCGCACGCGATGCTCCCACTATCGCAACAGAATGAGGATCAAAAAAATGCCTTAAACTCATTTCCACCTCAGAATTTCTCAAAACATCCACAAATACAAAACTGTCAACCTTTCCTTTTTACACAAGAGACAGGCTTTTGTAAAGCACTTTTGTCACTTTTTCCCCTGTTTGAAATGCAGTCAACCTAGTTTCCTGAAAAAATGTTCTCCTGCCTATGGTGCGGCAAAGCGATCTGAGTGTCCACGATGAATTTTAGCTAAAAATCAACTCGAAACTTCAGGGCAAGACATTATATAATTCATTATATCGCTCATCTTCGCCGTTGCAACAGCTATCGTACAATCGGCAGCTCCATAATAAAGATTCAGTTGGTCAGTCTCCTTACTGACCGTGACACCTGACGGAAAAATTACCCCGCCCACATCTCCAACCTGTTCATACAACTCACGAGGACCAAGTATCCACTCATCCCCCCGCCTTAAAACTTTCCAGGGCTCATTAAGATCAAGCAACACCAACCCAAGACGGTACAAAGCACCGGCTGTAGTATTGCGAACACCATGATAAAACATAAGCCAACCCTGTGGTGTTTCAACCGGCTGACATGCCAACCCAACCCTGTGGCAATCCCAGTATGCATGTCTCGATGGTATAAGCATAGTATGGTCGCCCCAGTGTTTCAAATCTGGTGAAAAACTAAGCCAGATATGCGCTTCACCTCTTACAATAGGCCGATGTATCAAAACAAACCTGCCTCTGAATCTGCGAGGAAAAAGACACGCATCTTTATCCTCAGGAGGAAGCAATACACCAAGACGCGCAAAAGTCTTAAAATTTTTCGTTATCGCAAGCGAAACAACAGGGCCGCCTTCACTGAAAGACGTATATGTAATCGCATATTGCTTTTGTTCCTCAAGCCAGATAATCCTCGGATCCTCAAGCCCCCACCTTTCCTCACGGTTGCTGTGGTCAGCTTCCATCGTAGGCTCTGAATCTATCTGCCAATTTGTAAACCCATCGGCACTTCTGGCAACGGTCAAATGAGAAAACCCCCGCATATCCTCAACACGGGCAAGTATAAGAGTTTCATTATTGATCTTTATCGCAGCCGGATTCATCACAGCATTAACCGCATAAGGCCAATCCTCAGGCGTTAGAATCGGATTTCCTCCATACCTCGTAAAAAGCTCATTAGCTTTCTTCTGCAATTCAAAGTTAGGCATAATATCATCCCTAAAACTGCTGTTAACTAAAGATTTTTCTCTTTGTCCCCATTATAATCGGCTATAAGGCCCTTTCCGGATAAACCAATGTACAACTTTAAATCCAAATTTCAAATAAAAATCAATCGTTTCCAAAAAAACCTTAAATATTGCCCATCCCCATCTTAATCAATCAACAAAATAGCTGATGGCATCGCTTTGATTTTCGAGCTGATATTTAACTTTCTTCATAGGAACATATAGTGGAAATTTTTATAAAAACCAAAACCAGAAGTATAAATTTGCCCACCAACCATCTCCAGCAACTTCCAAACGCAAAGCTGACAACCCTGAAACGATACTTATTGACTATTCTCGCAACATCTGTTACTTTCACCGCTATTATATTTAGTGTTTCTTGTCGTTGTAAAGGTATAGAAGATATGCAGGTAAAAACTCTGATTTTAGGATTATATGAAAATAACAGCTACATTGTTCGCCAAAACGAAACCTCAAAGGACTGCATCATCGTAGATACTGCTCTCGATGTCGCGGAAATGATAGATTATCTAAAAGACAACAACCTAAATCCGGTTGCGATAGTTTTAACTCATGGCCACATGGATCACATCTTCGGCGTAAAGCCTCTGCGAAAAACTTATCCCGAAATAAAAGTATACATCCACAAACTTGATGCTCATATGCTAAATGACGGCAACGCAAATCTATCAATGCTCTCAGGAGTAAGCTTCAATACCGATGCCGCAGAGCACCTTTTCGATGAGCCGGACATCCTAAAACTTGCTGGTATAGAATTGCAGGTATTGCACACCCCAGGTCACACACCAGGCGGCGTATGCTTTTATAATAAACAAGCAAACGTACTATTCAGCGGCGATACATTATTCGCTGAATCCATAGGCAGAACAGATTTCCCCAACGGCTCAATGGAACAACTCATCGAAAACATAAAAACAAAACTCATGCCCCTGCCGGATGAAACTATCGTTCTCCCAGGTCATGGCCCAGAAACAACTATCGGTCAGGAAAAAAAATTCAACCAGTACTTGCAGTAATTACTACATAAAATCGTTGCTTAGATTCTCATTCCTGCCGTCGTCAGCATCGTATGTACTGCTGTCCTGAATATCGCTTTTAATACAAATCCGTTCAATTTTTTCAGCGACTTTTGTATTACTGTCGATCGTCACAATTATCCCGTTGATTTGCACATCATCCTGGGCTACGGCAAATGGATAAGGCATCTGTGTACGAAAAGATTTAAGCACATTTTCTTTATCCCTGCCAAGCACCGAGTCACAAGGCCCAGTCATTCCAATATCCGTAATATAAGCGGTCCCTTTCGGCAATATCTTTTCGTCAGCAGTTGCAACATGAGTATGCGTACCGAAACAGCAGCTAACCTTACCGTCCAGATAATACCCCATCGCTATTTTCTCACTCGTCGCCTCTGCATGCATCTCAACAAAAATAATATCCGCATTTTGTTTAAGCTTAGGCAATATTTTATCTATCGCACCAAAAGGACAATCCGCGGGCTTCATAAAAATCCTGCCTATCAAAGATACTACCGCAATTTGAAATCCCTTGAAACAGTGATAAACAGCCCAGCCTTTGCCCGCTGACAATTCAGACATATTCGCAGGTCTAACAATATCACCCGCTGTTTCAAGGATAGAAATAATATCCCTTTTGCGATAAGTATGGTCCCCCAGAGTTATCAAATTAACGCCGTAACGCTGCAATTTGTTATATATTTGAGGAGTCAGCCCAGAACCGCCGGCAGCATTTTCCGCATTAACAATAACACAATCAATGCTCCTCTGCTCAACAAGTCCTTTAAGCTCCTCAGCAAGAACCCGCCTGCCAGGCTTACCGACAACATCACCTATACATAGAATATTTAATTTCATTTTTTATTACTTGGCATATTCAATACAACGAACTTCACGCAGAAGCGTAACCTGTATTTCACCAGGATACGTCATCTCATTTTCAACTTTCATTGCTATATCACGCGCGATCTTTGTTGCCGATTCGTCATCTATCTGTTCTGCATTAACAATAACACGAATCTCACGACCTGCCTGAATAGCATACGCCGTATCAACACCCTTAAAACCAGTAGCGATTTCTTCGAGCTTTTCAAGCCTCTTAATATAACGCTCCAAAGTTTCCCTTCTTGCTCCAGGTCTCGATGCACTGATAGCATCTGCCGCAGCAACAAGCGGGGTATAAGGATTATCAGCCACTATGTCTCCATGGTGAGCTCCGACAGCATTTAAAATTATCGATGATTCATTGAAACGCTTCAGGAAGTTAGCACCGATCTCCGGATGACCACCTTCGATCTCATGGTCGATCGCCTTGCCGATATCATGCAGAAATCCTGCTCGTCTTGCAATTGAACCATCAAGCTCAAGCTCCTCTGCCATTATCTGAGAAAGGAACGCAACCTCGACGCTGTGACGCAAAACATTCTGACCATAACTTGTTCTGTAATTCAAAGCCCCGAGCAGACTTAATACCCTGTTACTCAAACCTCTGATATTAGCCTCAACAGCAGCATCTTTACCAATCTGTAAGACTTTCTGATTAACATCTTTCTTAGTCTGAACAACCAGCTCCTCTATTCGCGATGGATGGATTCGACCATCCTGAATAAGCTTTTCCATCGCAAGCCTTGCTACCTCACGCCTTACCGGATTAAAACCACTGACAATGATCAAACCAGGCGTATCATCGACGATAACATCAACACCAGTAGCTTTTTCAAAAGCACGAATATTTCGACCTTCTCGGCCAATTATACGCCCTTTCATATCATCACTGGGAATCTCAACCGTAGAAACTGTCGCCTCACAAGTCTGCTCAGCTGCATAACGCTGGATCGCGGTACTGATTATCTCCCTGCTTTTATCGTTAACGGTCTCGTTAGCCTCCTCAAGCTTCCTCTGGATAAGAGATGACATCTCATGCTCACACTCATCCTCAAGCCGTTTCAAAAGAAGCTCTTTCGCATCTTCGACACCCATAGCGGTAATTTTCAACAACTGATTTTTCTGTTGACCCAGCAATGTAGTAACTTGTTTTTCTTTTGCAGTAACTTTCTGAAAACGCTTGTCGATTTCCTTGCTCTGCTGCTTATTAGTTCTTTCCTGCTGCTGCTGCAAATCAGTTTGCTTGTCGAGACTGTCTTCACGCTTGCTCAATCTGACTTCTGATTCCCGCAACTCAACCCGAATCTGATTGGCCTCTGCGGTAAACTGTTCTTTCTTTTTAATTCCCTCTTCAGCTGCATCAATTCGTGCTGATTTAATAATATTCTCAGCCTCCCGCTTAGCACCTTCAAGTTGTCTTTCAATGTCCTGCTCAACGGTCTTAGATCTGGCTCTTGAGATCATCTGGAAAACGACAGCCGCCAGACAAACTCCTAAAAGCAAACCAACGACAGTTGCTACTGCAACCGGCAATTCGACGATAACCATTAATATATCAAACATATTCCCCTGCCTTTCTCTTACCTTAGTTGTTATCACCAGACAGAAACTACCCGATGAAAGCAAATTGCGGGGGCTAAATGGAAAGGAAGTTGCAAGAAGTTCTAATCAATAAAATTCTTTTCGCTAATATTAAATCAACATCACTGCGCCGAATCTGACCGGCAATCAGCCAATTCAAACTCGTAAAGTTTCAAATTTATTCTTAAATTTGTTGATTTATTTGTTACTAAATACATTTCTAAAATTCTAATGTACGCGAAAAACATTTTTTATTTAACTATACTCTGCCTTAAACTCAAGTGAAAAGATCAATCTTGAACCTATAAATTAAGTCCAGGTCTTCTGTTCACAATAAAATGCTCATCAGCATTCTGCAACTTAAACACTTCTCAAATAACTACCAATCATATTCGATTCTGCCGGGCTCTGCCGCATAGTAAAAACTTTTCTCAAAGAGCCTCAGCCGCAATCTACTATAAATATTCATAAACCAATGCGTTATGCTATCGCACATACCACTTATAGTCAAGGAAAAAAAATCTATCCTCACTGTATTGGATTTATTACTCAAAAACGCTTATTTTTTACTTATCAAAACACGATTTTTACGAAAAATTCGCGATAGAGCACTATAAACTATCAAATCGCCCAAAAAACCAGCAAGCTTTACCGATTTTTCATGATATTTATGATTAAACACTCACAAAACACCAAAATTTCCCCCAAAAGACAGGGAATGTCTTAAGCTGATAACAAGCTCATAATACCATTCATGGTAATAAAT
>JAGLTN010000550.1 GCA_023135255.1 Planctomycetota bacterium | reverse complement strand
TCCTTCCACGGCGCAATAATCTTCAAACTCGGATCAAGCGCCATAAACGTCAGCTCGAACCTCACCTGGTCATTCCCCTTACCCGTAGCGCCATGAGCAACCGCAACCGCCCCTTCCTGCTGAGCGATCTCAACCTGATGCTTAGCGATCAAAGGCCGAGCTATACTCGTCCCCAAAAGATAATCATGCTCATAAATAGCCCCGCTCTTAAGCATAGGCCAGATATAATCCTCCACCAGCTCCTTACGCAGGTCCCGAACAATGCACTTAACCGCACCCGTAGCCATTGCCTTTTTCTTAATCCCTTGCAATTCATCCCCCTGCCCCAGCTCAGCCGCAAAAGCAATTACCTCATACCCATAAGTCTCTTTAAGCCAAGGCAAAATAACACTCGTATCAAGCCCGCCGCTATACGCCAAAACAATTTTTTTATTTTTAGCCATCACATTATCCCTATAAATATAAAAACCATCATAATCTGTAATTATCCATCATTGCTGTCTCTCTTTGTCATTTCGACCGAGCACAGCGAGCCGAGACACGAAGCAAAGCGAAGAGCCCTGCCAAGGAAATCTATTCTGTCTTTCCGCTTGCGGAATTCCATCTCGTTTAGCCCCCTCTTTAGAGGGGGTTCTTTACACAAACAACCGAATCCACAAGTAAAATTATACGACCCCGGATTATACACCCATCCCTCACCCCTCGCCAACAAATAATCAATCAATTTCAAACGTATGAGGCAACTTTTCCTGATAGCTTTTCAGCATAGCCCTGAGCTTCGCAATCAGCCCCGCATACTCATCCTTGCCATAAAGATTATTCTGCTCAAACACATCCTCTTTCAGATCATAAAGCTGATCAACATCAAAATAGCATTTAAAGTCAGCATCGCTGTTATACCGAACCCCCTCACCCCACTCAATAGGATGCGGATTAGGCGTACCATCCCAGCTTATCCGCCGCTTTTTCCCGTTTCTTTTAAATTCCTCAGCCTCCTTAGCCATCGCCTCAAGCGCAGCCTCCCCAGGCCGATTCGCAATATATTTATATCTCTCCGTCACAACCGCCCGGATATTCGCACATTCCAAAAACAAAGACTCCCGCTTATTACTATCACCCTTACCAACAAGCTGATCATAAAAACTAACCCCATCTTCTATCATCGACGCAGGCACCTCACCACCAGCAGCCTCTAACAGCATCGCCGGCACATCAATATTCGCGCAGAGACCGTCTATCTCACTGCCCGCCTTAACCCTCTTAGGCCAACGCGCAATAAAAGGCACCCTGCTGCTCTCATAACACGTAAACTTCCCCCTCGCCTGATGATCGCTCGTAAATATAAACAGCGTATTATCGCGAAGTCCGCTGTCTTCGATTTTTTTCATAACCGCCCCCGTAAATTCATCCAGATACGCCGCCATCGCAAGCCGCATATCCTTAACCCCCAAATCCTTCATACGCTTTGCAATCTCCGCTCTGCTGGCCATACCACACTTAGGCTCCGTCGCCAACTTCCCCGCCGGAGTGCATCGCACATCACTTTTCAAAAACCTCTTGTTATAATTACCATGCGGCACCGTCAAAGGCAAATACAGCATGAAAGGCCGATTCTTATTCGCCTCAATAAAATCCTCCGCACCCTCTGCAACCCATTCCAGATTATGCACTGCCAACGCCTTAGGCAAACCAAGCTCTTCCTTATTGCTGAAATGCATTCGGCCAACACTATCAAACCCCATCCCGTTTTTCAAATAAGCGATATTTGTCTCGTACATCTCCGTGACCTTCTTTTGCACCTCCCCATCAAGCGGATCAGCATCGTATCTAACCTTCCGAACCCGCCCAGCTGGCACGCCATTATGCCATTTCCCAAACATACCAGTAACATATCCAAGCCCCTGCAACTGCTTAAATACATTATCCTCATCAGGGGCGATATGAGCCTGCCACGCAAGATTTGCCTGCGTCCCCGCCGGAAATTCTTTCTGATACGCCGGACAACGAGATGCATACTTACCAGTAAAAAACGAATATCTGCTAGGCGTACATATCGACGTAGTCACATAAAAACGATTAGCAACCGCACCATCTTTCGCCAGAGAATCAATGTTAGCAGTCCCCATATCACTATTGCCGTAAGAGAACCCCTTAGCATACCCCCCATCAACCGCCCCACTGCGACAAGGGAATTTACCATTATCATAAACCCCGATCTCATCAAAATCCAGATCATCCGCAAGTATAAAAACAATGTTAGGCCTCCCCGCAACACCAACATTCCTATCCCCGATCCCAATCCCCCCACCATAAGCAGCCCCAACAATACCCCCAACCCCCAAAGCAACCCTCTTAAGAAATTCACGTCTAAGCATAAAAAAAACACCCCAATAAAAAAACACTACCACCATAACAACAAAACCCAACTCCCCAAAATTATACAAACATCCCACCCCATGTCAATCAATCCCCCCTTTTATCTCCTCGCGCATGCGGGGATCCATTTCTTCTATCCCCTAAATCCCCCACCACAAATTTCAACAACCCGTAACCTGGACAACTCGTTGCCCACCAAAACCCTTATAACTTAATTTCACAAATCTGCTTCTTTATCTGCGTTTTCAACCTCTAATGCCTTACAAACTTTTACTACAAGATTATTAATAAATGCAACCATGCTATCTTTCACTGCATTAACTTCATCTTCCTCAAATAAAATATTATCTGTTAATCTTATTTGTGTTTTTATAGTACGGTTTTTAGCCGTTTTAATCTGGCCAAAAGTTTTTGAGTTCATAAATCCACCAGCATGAACTATACAATTCCTACAAGCTTGACCAAAAACAATATTATCAACATCTTTGTCTCTTTCTCTATCTTTTTCAGAAACTCCAATATATTCTTTAAAAGACCTGCGAATGCTCTGCATATCTTGAAAGCTAATATCTTTTTTAGCAACAAACATATCTTCAATTTCACCGAAAATAAATTGATCTATTGTTATTTTAATCTCTTCTTTTCCTAACTCATCCAATTCCCCGTTCTTAATTTTATATTTAAATGACTCCTTAAATATATCTTCAACCGCTGAACTAAAATATGAAACAAGAAGAACAACGCATTGATTAAGCATAATCTGATAGGATGGCTTCAAAGATTCGTTTTCTCTTATATTCTTTATTTGATTAATCTCATTAGAAATGTTGTAACTAGGATGTTTATCACAATCCCATTTTTCTTCTGCTTTTTTTGCTTTGTGCAATGCCAGCAAAGAAAAATCGACAATGATTTCATCTAAGGACATTAACTTTTTTATTTTTTGTATATTATCATTAAAGCTATCTTTAATTTTTTTCAATTCGTTATTCATATAAATACCTGTAAAAGCAATATAATAAACTGAGCTGTAATTCCGGCGAGAATGGGTCACCCATTGAACTCGTCGGAGTCGGAATTACTACGGCCAAACACAAAACAAAATTCCCACAAAAAATTAAAACTAAAGGCCTGTCTTCCAAAACTTCCCAACTAAACCTCTAACCTCTAAACTGCCAACTTCCTCAAAAGCTGCAAATCCAAAAACATCATACCCCCCAAATACAGTAAATACAATACAAACTCAGCATCAAAACTCTTCAAATCCCTGCCGAAAACCAAAAATT
>JAGLTN010000055.1 GCA_023135255.1 Planctomycetota bacterium | reverse complement strand
CCTCGATATCTTCCATGGACTCACCATCAAAATCTGACGCAGATTTGGTCTCCCCCATCGTATCGCTCGCAAGCTCATAATCGCCATCGGTCTCGCCAAGCATATTAATCCCACCACCATTTAAAGTTGTATCTTCAGCACTTGTCGAAGCAGAAGTATCCCCTGTACTATCAGATAAACCAAGAGTCTCAGACAAATCAGCAAATGTCTCGTCCTCAAGACCAGGCTTACTCACACTTTCTTCAGCTGCCGGTTCTTCCTGACCTTGGTCCTGATTATCTGACAACATGAGAAAATCATCTTCATTTCCACTTTCACTTACGTCACCGACCTCTGTCGTATCAGCCGAAGTATCAGTAGCTGCCTCAGCAACTTCAGCTATCTCAGTTGTATCCTCATTATCTGCTAAACCGATAATATCGTCAACATCGTCAGATACACTTTCCTGCTCATCCGATGATTCAAAAAAGGCCATCGTACCTTCGTCATCAGCAAGAGCGATTCCTTCATCTTCAGTTCCTGCAGGCTCGGCTGCTGGTTCTTCTGCTTTAGGCTTGGGCATCCGCATGCTCGTATCAGCCAAAAGAGATTCAACCTCATCAACTTTAAAAAGCTGATTAGGACCATCAAAGAAAACGCGAAGCCTGCCTTCTTTAACGATCGCATTTACTTCCGCTTCTGTTTTATTCAGCTTTTTAGCTGTCTGTTCTAATGAGTAAAACATACCGTCCATTTTAACGCATTCTCCTACAAGTCATAACCCAACTCTTTCCCATTTTTACGCTGACAATACCGCTGTCAGCTAAAATCTCATTATCATTAAAAAAGGGCAAAATCATTTCAGCACTTATTTACATCGCCCCAAAAAGCAACCTATAAACAATCATTGTATCCAGGCAGACAAAAATATGCAAATTATTTTTACTCTGCAAAGCCTAAAACTGGTTATTTTGAATTATACTGCTCACAACTGAGTTTTCCCGTTTATTCGCGGGTAAATAACCTTGAACCAACACTTTACAACTTTCCTCGCGGGAATTTATTAGCCTCAAAGGGGATAACTTAAAAACTTTTCATCAAAAAAACACGTTTTTCTTGCATTAGCATTGGTTTCTATGTAGAATGCCCCGATTGCACACGGGGTGTAGCTCAGTTTGGCAGA
>JAGLTN010000549.1 GCA_023135255.1 Planctomycetota bacterium | reverse complement strand
CCAACATGCAGGTTCGGTTATAGCTCTGCCGTTGCCGCCATCAAGTTTCAGCATGTTGCCTGACCAGCGGATCGGACCTATCTCACGAGGTGACATCGCTTTTATTCCACCTGAATAAGGCACATAATCCTTCCGGGGGTATAAGTCTGCGCGAATCGAATTTTTGAATCGGTAGTCGATTAAATCCAAAGGCCATTGACGAAGATGCTCGACTGCTTTGTCAGCTTCGCAATCGTTACCTGTCAGTGTGCCGTAGATGAAATTAAACCAGGGGATGTGTTCGATCCTTTCGATTTCAAAGCTTCTTTCGAGACTTCTGAAATAGAGGCTTCTCAGTACGGGGTCTGTCTCGTATTTTAATAATGGGTAGTAAACAAAAAATGCCAGACGGTCATCGCTGTGGAAAATATAGTCAGGCGGAGATGTGTGCTTTTGACGCAAAACATTATTGAGGTAATCATCTTTGATCAGCTGCTGATAGGCTTTTTGGTATTTTTTATTTTTAGTGAGCTGATATGTTGTTTTCATATAGCTTAGTGCGGACATACCATTAAGGCCCCTGGCCATGAAACCTTCGACAGTTTTGAAATATTTTTTATCCCAGCGTCCCCAGCGTGTCGGTTTGCCATCGACGTCTCTAAGTACCCAACCATTATCGATTATATGATCGCTCATTTTTTCTACATGTTCGACAGCAAGTGCTTTTTCTTTTTCATCAGCGACAAGGTCGTAAAAAATTGAAGCGGCATAATAGTGTGCATCAGATTCGTCACTACTGGTGTCAGCTTTCCACTGCCATTTACCATCTGCTGTGTTGTGCCATTCCGCATCGTATCCGCCTGAGCCGCCTTTTGCTTTGTGTCCTGTTTCACCATTGGCCCAGATCGCCCTTGCGGGGAATCCTTCGATGGGGCATATCTCCTCGCACCATTTAAGGCTTTTGAAACTGTTTACCGCCTCTGCGCGGGCTCTCTCGTCGCCGGTGACTGCGTATTTAAAACACATTGCACTCATGTAATGGCTGCTTCGTCCGCCATCATTGTCACTGACTTCTCTGACCCACTGGTTTAGTTTGTCGTCCCATTCGAGCTTATGCACAAAGCCAAGCCTTTTGTGTCCCCAGACGTCGAGATATTTTTCATAGTAATCAGCTTTTTTGCGAAGTGTATAAGGCTGGTATTTAATAATTCCAAGTCCTTTGTTGGTTGCGATGTAAACAGCTTTATCACCTACCGCTATATTATTTACATTGTTATCCAACAGCCAACGATCCGCAGCGAAATATTGATACTCGCCGTTGACATAACGAACCGCTCCTCCGGTGGTTCCTATCCACAAGTCTTTTTCGAAACCATCTGCCAGGCAGGTAATATCTTCATAACACAAGCCCTCTCTGCCGGTGATCGTCACCATAGACATGCCTCTAAGCAGAGCTAATCCTTTGCCGGTAGCGACATATAATCTGCCTTGCTGTCTGTGAATATCGCGGATATCGCTGAATGGCAATCGCCCCCAGTCAATAACGTTTACACCATCATAACTATTACAATCGAACAATGCGAGTTTGGTTTTTGATGCGACATACAAGGTTTCGCTATATGAATCGATATTGAGAATATCTTCTCCCGGGCCTTTGCTTTTTTCTATTTCGATGAGCTTACCATCTTCGATATGGTATAAGCATCTTTTGGATGCGACAGTGACGTTACCGAGATGGAGACAGAGATCGCTGAAATCTCCGTCGGCGATTTTTTCCCACTGACCGTCAAATTTATATAAACTGTCTGAACTTATCAGCCAGAGAGTATTTTTTAATGTTTTTATAAGGCGAATATTTTTTGCAGGACATGGTGCGTTTGTTAATTTTTCACCATCAATTGTTTTGAGAGATGTTTTTGTGGCGGCGTAAAGTTGTCCTTTATAAAGCGCGACTGATATAATGGGCTTCGCAGAGGCAATCTTCATAGAAATTTCCTGCAGGTATGGGACATCTTCGATGGTTTCGGCGGACAGCTGTACGCAACACAGGGTTAGAAAGACAGCTGACAATATTATAATTGTTCTTTTTGTCATTTTAGTCGCCCTTTATATTTATTTTCGATACCTGATCATTCAGGCTAAATGATAGCAAATTAAAATACTTGTAGCAATTGATGATTTTGGAGGTTGATTAAAAAAAATAAAAGACTATAATGCGGGTTCTGATAATGTTTATGAGAGGAATTTTAATGCTCGCTAAATTGCATAGTGTCACGCTTGATGGTATAGAGGCGATAATTTGTGAGGTTGAGGTTGATGTTGGTCGAGGTGGGTTCGACAAATCTATTATTGTCGGCTTGCCGGATGCCGCGGTCAAGGAATCGATCGAACGGGTCAGGAGTGCTGTTCTTAATTCGGGATATACATATCCTAAGAAGCAGTCGCTGGTTAATCTTGCACCGGCGGATGTTAAGAAAGCAGGCCCTGCGTTTGATTTGCCTATTGCTTTAGGAATGCTTGCCGGTCAGAATGTTTTTTCTAATCCGGCCTTGAAAGAATATGTCATCGTTGGTGAGCTGGCTTTGGATGGCAGGGTTCGGGCGGTTAACGGCATTTTGAGTATGGCAATGGCGGCGGCAAAACATGGGTTTAAAAAGATAATCGTGCCTTTGGAAAACGCCCGGGAAGCAGCTGTCGTAGAGAATATTGAAGTTTTCGGCATGGGCAGTTTGACACAGGTTGTAGCAATGTTCGAGGGCAGCCTTGAGTTGGATTCTACGGTTGTGGATATTGAGAAACTTTTCAATACCGCATCGAATTATAATGTTGATTTTGCTGATGTCAAGGGACAGGAATCCGTTAAACGCGCATTGACGATCGCGGCAGCGGGCGGGCATAATATAATAATGATCGGCCCTCCCGGAGCGGGTAAGACTATGCTTTCGCAAAGGCTTGCTACTATACTACCGCCTTTGTCACTGGCGGAATCTCTGGAGACAACAAGGATATATTCATCGGTAGGGCTTTTGGACAAAGAGGAAGCACTGCTTGCGAAAAGGCCTGTGCGGATGCCGCATCATTCTTCGAGCGGACCTGCACTGGTAGGAGGCGGGACGATACCCAGACCCGGTGAGTTATCATTGGCGCATTACGGAATATTATTCCTGGATGAGTTTGCTGAGTTTCCCAGGCATGTGCTTGAGTTGATACGTCAGCCTTTAGAGGATAATTATGTTAATATCTCGCGGGCAAAGGGAACAACCAGATTCCCCGCGGATTTTATGCTGGTAGCGGCGATGAATCCGTGCCCGTGCGGCTACTATGGCAGCGATGTCAGGGCGTGTAAGTGCAGCCCGAACCAGATCGAAAAGTACATGTCGAAAATATCCGGGCCTTTGATGGACAGAATTGATATTCATATCGAAGTGCCGGCGGTGTCATTCGGCAAGCTTCGCTCGAAAACAGAGCAGATCGATTCAGCTGCGATAAGAAAACAAGTTCAGTTGGCCAGACAAATACAGAACAGGAGACTATCTAACGGCAAGGTTATGACCAACGCTGCTATGAGCCATAAAGAGGTGGAAAAATTCTGTCCGCTCAATGAATATGCCGAGCAGATGCTAAAATCAGCGATGAGCGAGTTCGGTCTAAGCGGCAGGGCACACGACAAAATATGCAAAGTCGCCAGAACAATCGCAGACCTCGAAAACAACGAAAATATCTCAGCTGAGTACATCGCAGAAGCAATAAGTTACCGCAGACTTGACAGAAAGTTTTAGTTTTTTCTACGTGATAATTTTGGGATTAGTTAAGCTTACTTTTTGCTTCCTTCGTAGATATCATATTTAAGCAGTCTGCATTCTATTGTGCCGTTAAAGAATGGTGTTTTTCTGCTGGTACGAAGCCCTATTTTTTTCGCCAGGTTCATATTACCTGTGAATATATGAGCAGCATAGCCGGCACATTTTTGTTTGAAGAAATCACCCATTCTTTTATAGGTTTCTTCGAGTTCTGTTGTATCGCCGAGTCTTCTGCCGTATTCAGGGTTAAGCAATATTATTCCGGGGGCCTGTGGGATTTTAGTTTCAGCAAAATCGCAAACAGCAAATTCGATAAGATGGTCTACACCAGCGGTTTTTGCATTTTGCTTAGCTGCGACAATTGCCTGCTCATCGATGTCAGTAGCGATTATTGGAAAAGCTAAAGTTTTTTTCGCGGCTTTGAGGGCGTCCTTACGCATCTTCTGCCAGAGAGCTTTGTCGAAGTCTTTCAGATGTGCAAAGCCGTAATTACTCCTTAAAAGTCCAGCCGATTTATTTATCGATATCAATGCTGCTTCAATTGCCAATGTGCCGCTGCCGCACATCGGACAAACCAGAGGCATCGAACCATCGTAACCTGCTGTTAATAATACACCTGCTGCGAGGGTTTCCTGCATAGGTGCGGCGTGTGGCATCTTTCTATAGCCCCTGTCGGCGAGTTTGTTGCCGGAGGTATTAATATAAATCCAGCAGTTCTTATCTTTCCAGTAAAAGTTCAGCACAACATTATTACGTTCCGAACCCGAATCAGGCCTTTTGCCTTTAACTTTGGCTATACTGTCTACGATCGCATCTTTAACTTTCATAGAGGGGAACATCGTATGTTTTACCGATGGATTGTCAGCCCTTGAAACAACGGTGAAATATTCATCTTCACTGATCACATCAGCCCAGTTCAGTGACACCAGATACCGGTACAACTGATCCGGGTTTTTGCTTTGAAACTCCTTAAAGAGGTACAGCACATTGAATGCGGTTCTCAAGTTGAGGTTAAGTTTCATGCAATCGACAATGGTGCCTTTGATTTCCAGACCGGCTTTGTGCGGATTGAAGGTTTTATAACCTAGAGCTTCAACCTCGGTTTGCAGGCATTCAACAAGCCCCGGGCTGCACGTAATTAAAATCGTACTTTCTTTGTTAATATTCATATCGCTGTTATACCCTTAAGGGTAGTAAATGTCCGCGAATAAATCTGTAATTTGTTATTTTTAAGTTATTTACCCGCGGATAAACGGGGAAATTCAATTGGGATCAATACA
The DNA here is from genome assembly GCA_023135255.1 of Planctomycetota bacterium. GTDB lineage: Bacteria > Planctomycetota > Phycisphaerae > Sedimentisphaerales > Anaerobacaceae > JAGLTN01. Next base: position 4,971 of record JAGLTN010000549.1, on the reverse strand, counting down.
TAATAGCAGATTATCACAGCAACAAAAACAGTAATTGCCGATTTTCAGCTATTGCTGATAACAAAAGCTCTTGCAAAAACAGCTGAGTTAGTTAATGATAATGGGATAATACAATCGAAACATAAAAATTTTTATTTGAAAGGGTTGCGGAAATGAAAATTACAATTGATATTAAGACTCTGATCGTGGGAATTATTTTAGGCGCGATAATCGTTATGGTATCTGGCGCCGGGGCCGGAAGCGCTGATACCGATCGGTTTGGAATTGCTCTTCCTACGGATGGCTATGGTCTGATCCGTACTCAGGATGGTGGGTTTTATGTAATCAATCCTAAAAATGCTATGGCAGCAAGGGTGATGTCTTATAACAATCTTTCATCATCTCCAGATAACAGCAGAACGACCAAAGGGTATTTCTTGGGCACTGATACCATAAGTAGGCCTAAAACCAAGAGATAATTTTTTATCGGAACAACTAAAGGTGTTTGTAGCTTAGTTACGATATAAGACTGGTTTAATTGTTTTTAGCAGGTTAATAAAGCAATTATAGTTAATTGCTGTCAGGGAATTGTCGATACAGCTTCTGACGTGATTGATAACAGACTCTTTTGTATTAAGGAGATTTTTAGATGGGTATTCAGAACTGGTCAGAAAATATTGTACTTGTAGACCTGCCGCAGGAACCGCAACTTGGTGAAGAATTGAGGGCTGTAACAGAAATCGTCCGCGGAAGAGGCGATTCTGAAGTCGTGCTTGATTTTTCCGAGGTTGATATCATCACTTCTTCAAGTCTTTCAAAGCTTTTGAAACTTAGAAAGCTTTTGGGCGATTGCGGCCAGAAAATGGTCCTGTGTAATGTAGCCGCTGCTACTAAAGGTATCTTCACGGTAACCGGTATAGACAGCATTTTTGATATGGTAGATGATAAGTTCGTAGCCCTTGCAGGACTACAGCTTGTAAAATAATACTTGACCAAGCCGCAACAACAAAGTAGAATTGCGATTATGGTTTTCGAGCCGGCTACGAATATCGCTTATTATAGTGGTCTTCGTAATCTGCTCGTCAGTTTGTTATGATAAGGTAGCAAAAATGGACGAAGAAGTTCTGCATCAGATAGAGCAGATAATCGGTTATAAATTCAAAGATCGCAACCTATTAATCAAAGCTTTTACACATTCCTCGGTTGCAGATGAAAGAGTGATGAGTAACGAAAGGCTTGAATTCCTCGGTGATTCAATTTTAGGCCTTGTTATTTGCCTGAATCTTTTCGACCGCTTCCCTAACTATCTTGAGGGTGATTTGACTAAGATTAAAAGTATGCTGGTATCGAGAAGAACCTGCGCAAAAGTGATGAGGGAAAATTCTCTGCATAAGCTTCTTAAAGTCGGCAAAGGTATGGCTACGAGCATGTCACTTTCGGGGTCTCTGGCGGCGGGTTTGCTGGAAGCTTTGATAGCAGCTGTTTTTATCGACTCCAACTTTGATGCCGCACACGATTTCATATTAAGGCTATTTGAACCTATGCTCAAAAAAGTCGATGCTGAGCAATCGCAAGGCAATTATAAATCGCTTCTTCAGCAATACAGCCAGCGCCATTTCGGTGTAACGCCGGTCTATGAACTGGTAGATGAAAAAGGACCGGACCATAATAAATGCTTTGAGCTTGAGGCAGTTGTTGACGGGAGACATTTTAAAAGTGCCTGGGGAACCAACAAAAAAGATGCTGAGCAAAAAGCGGCTTTTAACTCCCTTGTGGAACTTAGTGTAATCGAATTGCCGCAGGAAACAGAAGAAGGATAAAAACTACATGCCTATTGGGTAACGAGGAAAGTAAATACAAGCAGAACAATCGCGGTTATCAAAATAAAGACAAAGATAGAACCGAAAAGTGAAGCTGATTCCTTGATGAAATTCTTTGTTGCCATGCTCTCAAGCTTGGTGGCTTTATAAACAACCGAAATCGCTGCGATTAAAGGCACTATAAAAAGCAATGCCTGCGCGGTTGTGCCAATGTGCATTGGTGATGTAAAACTTGCGATAAGAGAAGTTGCTATCGATTGCATATCATTTCCCCGATCTTTCTACGCCAACATAAGCTAAGTAAACCGCATTTATAATGCACAAGAAATTTAAAAGACCTGCGATACCGGTATATATCTGACCGATCTCTTCGGGCTTACCGTAAACCTGATACTGACCTGATGCAGTTACACTGCCTATCATCATTACTACCGGCGAAACAATAATTTGTGCGGTATACCATGACAGCTTCGATATTATCCATGGTTTATCTGCGATTGAAACTTTGTCAACAACTCCAATCGAACCAACGTATAAACCTGCAATAAACAATAAGCTAATTGTAATCAGAATTATCCAGGCGCGTTTTTTTTCTTTAAGCAGAAAGTAGCCGCCGCCTGGAACAAACCAGCTTAACAAACCTACGGAAATTAAAAAAGGCCAGTTTGCCTCTTTAGACGATTTAGCCATTAAGATTTTTCTCCCGACTTAGCGGTTTCGTTAGGATCTGAAATTTCATCTTCTATTACTCTTCGGTAGTCCATACGTTTGAGTATATTCTCAGGGTTAAGGAATACTGGTGCAAGAGTCTGTGACTCTATGAAATCCTGCATGTACACCCTGTAAGCCTTGTTTGCTTCAAAAGCTTCATTAACAAGCCTGTTCAGCTTAACGCTCTTAACTGCCAGGTATGCCCTGCCAGATTTCAATTCCATAACCGCTGGCATATTCTCAGCTTCATCCTTATCTTTGCCGATTAGTGAGAAGAACATATCTCTCCTTTTGCTGAGTTTTTTGTTTTCTCTGATCACAAATGAAGCTATAGGCTCACCTGCTTTTTGAATGTTGTAAACATCCATGATGGTATCGGGCAGTTTTCTAAGGTTATTGCCATAGCTGATATCAAACATATTAGGGTCGTCATTTTTCTTGCCGAGAGATTCATTAAAGCTCTTAGAAGCAGCCTCCCAGTCTTCTTTTTTCGCCAAGTCAACAAACTTCTGAGCTTGGGCCTGTGCAGCTTTCATTGCTGCCAATTCCTTGAGGTCAGTAACAACTTCATCTTTTACAACAAACTCTTTCGCTTCCTGCGACTCATCAGAAAGAACTATCGTCTTCTTGCTTACTTTCATATCTAAACTGTCAGGAACAGCATTTTTGCTTGCATCAACAACCCTTGTCAGAACAATAAGCTTTCCGAGTTCGCCCACCTGCTGAGGCATTGATTTTAAAGGCCCAATATTCTGATACATCTTTGGTGCTTCCATATCAAACGTGCTAAGCAAGCTCGACTGGAGCTGGTCGATAGCGAATACGATCTGGTTCAGAGCAACAGCACTGTAATTAGAAGTTTGTATAACTAACTGTCCGAGATTTTCATCCTGACGAATATCGGTAGCAGTAAGCAATCCTGTTTTGCCGGAATAAACTTTTATAGAATATTTTTCAGCTATCTGTTTTGCCGCAACAGAATAGTCACCGACTAATTTTTTAAACTCTTCATCAGTTAACGAAGCTACTTCAACATCAGCATCATCCAAAGCAGTCTCAGTAATGGATTTTGCATCCTGAATAATTATTTCCGCCTGGCCATTGATTGCTTTTTTATGCAAACCATCAGTAATCAGATCTGATACTTCTACAAAGCTTTTTATTCTGTCGGTCATCGGGGAATTAGGATCATTAGGGTCAGAAAGAACCTGTTCGATAAATTCTTCCCTGTGGAGTTTATAAAAATCCTCAACCTTTTCCTGGGCAACAGGTTTTACCGTCTTGGCAACATCATCAAATTTAACTGCGATATATTCGACTTGAACCATATCATCGAATCTATAACCAAAGCCATAAGGATTCTCGTCACTTATATCACCATTCGCATTATTTTTATATTTATTAAACTGCTCTTTTATAGCATCAGCAGTTGGCTCCGGCTGCTGGTCAACAAAAACCGAAGCTGGAAAACTTACCGATTCTACCATAGCAGTTTCCAGTTCCCAGCTTAACTGCTGAGTCAACTGAGCCAGTGTAACATTCTCATTTGAAGTAGCTGCTTTGGAATATTCCAATACCGCGATGAAATCCGCAAAAGCTGACAAAATATTATCCTCTGAAACTCCCTGACCGCCTCGACCAGCCCCACTAACCATCGAACCGATAAGCTGCTGATAAGTTGCACCTATAACCTGAGGAACGATCTTTGCCAGTAGAGCACCGGATTGCTGATTTGATATCTGAAAACCTGTCTGCCTGGCTTCTTCCCTGAGCAAAATCCAGAGTATCTCACTTTGAACCGGACTTTTATAAATATCATTTATCTGCTCAGTACTTATGGCATAATTCTGAGTTGAGGCAAGCTGTTTGATAAGCTGACTTATGCCGGCAGATTCTTTGCGATCCGGAAACAACAATTCATTAAGCAGTAAAGCTTTTACATCTCTCGTCCTGAGCATAGGCACCTCAAGACCTTTGAGCATAGAACTTGCACCAATGATTCTCAGTATATCAAGCTGCTGTCTGGCTTGTGCAATGTCCATATTTGTTATCTTGTTGTCCTCGCCGTAGTAAGCAACAGCTTTGTATATGCCGCTTCTTTTTCTGCCGAGCTGCTGGATATAACTGCCGCCGACAAAACCCACCATTATAACAATAATAACAATAGCCATTATTTTTCTGTTATTCTTACGAAACCACCTCATCAAGCTCATTGTTTGTGCTCCGACATAAGTTTAAAAATTCAGTTCTTTATTTTTAGAAGCATGTAAGTATATTTAACCTGACTTGTTTTGCAAGAAAAATAGCTGTTTATCCGCTGGTTATGTTTTCTGCAAAACTATTTTATACTGTTCCCAATTGAATTCACCCGTTTATCCGCGGGTAAATAACTTAAAATAACAAGTTACGGCTTTATTCGCGAACATTTACTACCCTTAAGGGTACAAAATCATCCAGCTTT
>JAGLTN010000548.1 GCA_023135255.1 Planctomycetota bacterium | reverse complement strand
AGACCTGCACAAACGATCGTGGATGCTTGGCAGAGATGACAGGTCGCACTGCTGGATGTTTAATATTTTCTTTAACCAGGAATTTGAATATAATCAGTTTATCGATGCTGAATTCGATGACATCACAACTGCCAACTATACATTTGCGTTTTTAACCTTCGGCGACTGGAACAAACTTACCGAAAAGAAACTTACTGCCAAATTGCAGCAAAAATACGAAATAAAATCCGATAAAAAAATTGGGGTTGTCTTTTTGAAAAAACGTTAAGGCCTGTGATTTCTCATGAAATACACTAAGGAACTATCAGCAAAATACATAGGAGAAGTTGAGCATGCCGTGATGGCCTACTCCACCGATCCACAGATAAGAACCGGCGCTGCTTCAGGGGGTGTTGTCACTGCGATTCTGATACACCTGCTCGAAACATCTCAAATAGACGCTGCTGTTGTCACCAGGATCAAATATGGTAAAAAGATCGATTGCGAAGTAATACTTGCAAAAACAAAAGAAGAAATTTTGTCAGCAAGGACAAGTAAATATATTGATGTCCCCGTCGCAAAAGAAGCTGTCAGACTGATCAAAGAATTTCCGGGCAGAGTAGCAGTTGTTACCTTGCCCTGCCATGCAACAGTACTAAAAAAATTAGCTCAAAGAGACCCTAAGCTGGCTGAGAAAATAAAATTCACAATTGCTCTGTTCTGCGGCCATAGCAGCCAACGATATCTCCTCGATGCGGTTCTCGAAAAAAAAAGGATCGACCAGGAGAAAATGGTAGATTTCGCCTTTAGACGAGGTCACTGGAGAGGGCAAATGCAAGGTCGACTAAATGACGGCAGCGAATTTGCATTTGCGTTTACAGATTTCAGTGTTTATCATAATCTAAATTTTTTCTGCCTTGGGAGATGCCTGCGTTGTCATGACCATACCGGCTATGATGCAGATTTTTGCGCAGGTGACGTTTGGCTCAAAGAAATGAAAGATGATCCTATAAAACACACCGTGATGTTCACCCGTAACCCAAAAGCCTCTAAAGTTCTTGATGAAATGGTCCAGCAGAAAAAGCTTATCTCGCGGGACATTGAAACCAAAACTGTTTTTCGTGCTCAAAAAAGATCTTTCATTTATCATTATAATGTTACCGCACGTTCTAAGGTCGGGAAATTTTATGGCGTAAAGATCAAAGATACCGTTAAAACTAAGGTCCGCTGGAATGACTGGCTTGCGGCACATATTATCATGATCAATTATAAGCTGTCACGAAACGAAAAAACTCGTCGATGGATAATGAAAATTCCCAGGCCTATAATTTATGTTTATTTTCTTTTTTTAAAATTCCTTCAGAATTTCTGATAAGCCCTGAATACCCTTAAGGGTAATAAATGTCCGCGAATAAGTCCATAACTTGTTATTTTAAGTTACTTACCCGCGGATAAATGGAAAAACTCAGTTGTGAGTAGTATGCTATGAAAAAAATAATTGCTATAACAGGTGGTTCCATATCCGGCAACAAAGGTGCCGAGGCCATGACTACTACTGTCATCCGCTGCCTGCGAAAAGAATTTCCCAATGCTGAATTTATCTTGTTCACACCATATAAAAAAGCGGACTCGGCCTTATTAGATAAGTATGAAACTGTCACCCTCGCTGACAGCAGCCCTTTTGCACTGGTAATTAAACACTTGCCTCTAACGTTTTTCGAATGGCTTTTAAAGCTGCCATTCAGCTCACTGTCATCCGATACAAAGCTTCTTAAAAAAGCAGACATTCTGATCGACGTAGCAGGCATTAGTTTTTCCGATGGCAGAGAGATATACCTGCCATTTAACGTTTTAACAATTTGGCCTAAGTTGCTGCTTCGGGGAAAAGTCGCAAAAGTCTCCCAGGCATCGGGCCCTTTTAAAAACAGAATAAACAGAATACTCGCAAAATGGCTCATCCCAAAGTGTTGTTATCTGGCGGCAAGAGGTGCAAGCACAGTTGAAAATTTAAAATCTATAGGCCTTTCTGATTTTGATTGTTGTCCCGATATAACTTTCGCTCTAAATGACACCGCTGAGATGAATGTACTCAATGAAAAATTAGCGTCATATTTAAACTTTGGTGATACCAGCAAAAAAATAGTCGGAGTCTGTCCCAGCTCAGTTGTATATAAAGCCTGCCAAAAACTAAATATTGACTATGTAAAGATAAACGCTGAGTTTACAAACTATCTCTTGCAGCAAAACTACCGTGTCCTGTTTATCCCCCACAGCATAAGACCTGCGACAGATAAACTTAAAAACAATGACCTGCCGATAATAAATAAAATCGCTGAGCAAGCTGACAGCAATGAAAATATAAGCATTATTACCGATGAGTTAAACTCTATCCAGCTGAGAAAATTAATAGGTCAATGCGACCTGTTCATAGGCTCACGTTTCCATAGCATGATATCCTCTCTTTCGATGGCAGTGCCGACAGCAGTTTGCGGCTGGGGACACAAATATTTTGAAATACTCGATTTGTTTGGTCTGAGGGATTATGCAATTGATTATCATCAGTTGTCGCTCGATGGTATGAAAAAAATCTTCGAAAAACTCCAGGCCAACTCAAATGACATACACGACAAAATAAACTCAGCTTTGCCAAAGGTTAATGCTGATGCAAATATCCAGATAAATGCTATTATAAAACTGCTGAAGAACGATTCAACAGCAAACGGAGCTGATTAAAAAATGGTAAGATGGCTTAAAAATATTCTGGCTTTGGTGATAGTTGTCTTTCTGTTTTGGTATTTGGCAAAACATTGGGATCAACTAAAAGTCCTGATGAAACTTAGCCCAACTGAGTTAACAGTAATGTATATCCTTACAGCTTTAATTGCTTTTATAAGTGCAAAGGCCGTACAATATCTTGTAATACCTCTCAATATTAAGCCCCCTGTATGGGAAATGTTTAATCTCCAAAATGCTGC
>JAGLTN010000547.1 GCA_023135255.1 Planctomycetota bacterium | reverse complement strand
CTACCGGCGAAAAAATTGCGGATGTGCCTCAAAACGATCTAATCGCTGAAAAGATCGGCAATGTCTCAATTGGTACTTTTGCTAATCCTCCAGTGATCGGGGCAGGTGACGCAGCGATAATTGACGTCCATAACGATTCGTTAGTTATTATCGCAACTTCAGAGGTTATAGAAAAAGTAAAACAGCAAATCGAAAAACCTGAAGTTATCGCAGATGCTAATGCTGTTCCACAAGCAGCAAAAGACAGCAATGAAGATACAGCAATGAGCGATGATTTGTTTGATGACCTTATGAATAGTCTTGCTGAAGCTGAGGAAAAAGCGAAAGAGCTTGGTATTGAAGATCAAACACAGAAAGAAGTTCAGGCTGTTGAATTAAAAACTCAAGCCCAGGAGAGCTTTACTGAACTTGAGAGTGCAAGCGATGATTTAGAAGCTGTGGGCGAATTGGTTCCCAAAACTGAAAAACAACAGCCGGTGGAGTCTGAGCAGAAAAGTGAACCTGTTGATGACGAAATGAGCGGGATGTTGAAAACGGTTGATCAGATGTTGTCGAAAAGTAAAGGTAAGACTGAAACTGATGTTGAGCCGGTTGGGCAGCAAAAGGCGGAAAAAGAAGTTCCACCCGTCGAAGTTGCTAAAGAGCCAATTGCATCAGAGGAAAAAGTTGAACCCAAGCCAAAAGCGGATATGGAAAAGAAAATAGCCCAAGCCAAACCTGAGGTTAAAAAGACCCAACCAGTGGAGATAGAAGAAGGCAATCCTTATGAACCCGATTCATCAGAGCTTGCTGATGAGGAACTGGATTTAGCTCTTCCTGAAGAGCTTGATATTATAGACCTTCTTGATTTTGCTGGTAAGTATCTCGATCTTGATTATATGTACGACCCGGAGTTGGTAAAAGGCAAAGTGGCTTTGCGCATTCAGCGTAAGATTAAAGTAAGAGAGCTTTACCCTCTTATCGAGCAGGTATTGAGATCTAAAGGTTTTGTAATGACCCGTCGGGATAATCTGGTTACTATTGTGCCAATTGACAGAATGCTTGATATTGACCCCGAAATTCACATAGACGCTAAAAAAGTTCAATATGGTGATGCGGTAATTACTCGTATATTCAAGCTTGAACATATTGATACAGCCAGTGCTAAAAACCTTCTGGAGAATCTGAAACTTGGAGCTAATATTACAGATATTGCTGAATCAGGTACTTTGATCGTAACTGGTTTCGCGTACAGGATGGCCAGGATTGAAGAGCTTTTGGATATGGTCGACCAGCCTGGTAAAGCTAAAATGTTTAAATTTAAAAAGCTGAAATTCACGATGGCAACGACGTTGGCTCCGCAGGTTAAAGAACTTGCTGAACAGCTTGGTACGATGTCGGTAACTATTTCAAAACAGGCTTCTACTACACCAACTACTTCAAGAACAAGAAGACCGGCTACCAGACCGACTACCAGGCCTAAGACACCGACAAAAAGTACAACTACGACTCAATCTTCAGCAACTAAGCCTGAAGTCTTTCTCGATGCCGATGAAAGAACCAACAGGATTCTTATGATAGGGCTTAAAGATCAGCTTGAGGAAGTGGAAAAACTTATTGAAGCTCTTGATGTCGAACAGCAGGACTTGCGTATCATGAGAGTTTATGATATTGAAAATGTCGGTGCTGAAGATGTCAGTGAAAAGCTTGCTGAGCTTGGAATCACGAGCACGGCAAGACAATCTTCATACAGCGCAAGCAGATCAAGAAGTACCGCTCGATCGAGAATAACCCAACCTAAGAAAACGACTTCAAAGTCATCAACTGCTGCGACAGGTGCAGAGGAATCGCCTGAAGAAGAGCCTCAGGTTATTATACTCGAATCGACCAACTCTCTTCTGGTCAACGCAACGCCGGATCAGCATAATAAGATAGCTTCTATCATAGCTTATGTTGACAGCGAGATGCGCGAGCAGGAGATTCCTTATGTAATCTATGCACTTGAGAATCAGGACCCTGAAGATCTGGCGGATACCTTATTGCAGCTTATAGAAAAAACAACTAAAGACAAAGAAGGCAAAGTACAACAAACAGTTAAAACGACCGAAGATGATATTGTTATTGTTCCTGATAAAAACACATTTTCTCTTATTGTTTATGCCAACAAAAGAAATCAGTTATGGATTAAAAACCTTATAAAAAATCTTGACAAAAGAAGACCTCAGGTGCTTATAAATGTTTCCCTTGTTGAGATAACAAGAGATGACGCATTTAACTATGATTTAAGGATCATATCTAATATGCAGGATGTTGTTACTGGAAATCTTAGCGTGACAGGTGGTCTCATAAAGCAAAATGGTGATAACCCGTTTAATGCTTTTGAAGCTGGTTGGAATACTGCCGGTGACGGTAAAGTATCCGGTTTTTATGCTAATGACAAGATTCAGGCTTTATTTACAGCAATGGATACAAAAGATTATGGTCGAGTTCTTGCTCAACCTAAGATTCTCGTTAATGATAATGAAGAAGGTAAGATCTTTACTTCGGAAAGAACTTATGTTAAAGAAGAGACACAAAGTTATCCAGGTGACGGTACGAATTCTGTTACAACTGTAACGTATGCGCCTTATGAAGCCAAGATAGAGCTTTCTATTACTCCAAATATCAGCGAAGGTAATCTTCTTAGGCTTGAAGTTACTATGCTTCGTGAGGATTTTACCCCCAAAACTGAAGGTCCTCCGGACTATAGGACAAGTAATGTAGAGACAATTGTTACCGTTCCAGATGGAAGTACCATTATTCTTGGTGGGTTGACAAAGCTGAAGCAGTCAAAGGGCGGCAGTAAAACCCCTCTGTTGGGTGATGTGCCAATTATAGGAAATCTATTCAGGTCTGCAAGCAACTCAGATAAGGCAAGTAATTTATATGTATTTGTCAAGGCCAATATTTTAAGACCTGAATCAGCAACTGGTATGTCGCAGTTAAAGGAAATTTCAGCGAGAAACAGGGTGGCTTTCGAAAAAGAAGAAGCTAAATTCCAAGAATATGAAGAACTTATTGGTATTGAACCAGAACCGATGGACCCGATACGTGTTCTTGAGACTGAATAGAAGTTTATTAATAATAGAGACTAATGTTTTACGATGAAAGAATTATTAATACAGACGGCTGAGAGGACGGGACTTGCTGATGTAGATCAGCTGACCGAATTTCTTGCTAAGGATGAATCCGCTGACAGGATAGATGATGTATTGCTTCGCTGTCCTTATTTTACCGAGGATATAGTTCTTAAGCTTTTTGCCGATGCTCTTGGTTGGGTATATTATGATGATATTCCCGCGGATAAGGTTCCGCTGGAGTTTGTAGAATCTGTTCCTGCTGCTTATGCTCAGAACCATTATATAGTAGGTCTTCGTGAAGATGACAGCGAAGAGATGATAGTAGTTTTATCCAGGCCTTTAGATGTGAATCTGCTTGATAATGTGTCCAAGATGGTTGGCTGTGCGGTCAGACCTGCGATTTCTACAAAAACTGCGATAACAGCGGTTATTGATGTTGCTTATGAGCAGAGAACGATGGTTATTGAAGAAGTTGCGGAAGAGCTGGATTCGCAGAATCTTGACCAGCTTGTCGATGAAGTGTCTAAATCTGATGACCTGCTCGATGTTGTGAATCGTCCGCCGGTAATCAGACTCGTAAATGATATTCTTTTCAGAGCGCTGCAGATCAGGGCAAGTGATATTCACATTCATCCCTATGAAAACAAAATTCAGATTCGTTACCGGGTTGACGGCATTTTATATGACGCTTTGAGTCTTAATAAAAATGTGCTGCCTTTGATCGTTTCCCGTATTAAGGTTATGGCTGCGATGGATATCGCAGAGAGGCGTATGCCTCAGGATGGTAGATGTTCGGTCAGGCTTGGTCAGCGTGAAGTCGATCTGCGTGTAAGTACTGTCCCCACCAGCTATGGTGAGCGTTCCGTGCTTCGATTGCTTGACAAGAGTACCGCAGTTTATGGTTTGCATGAACTTGGTCTTGGTACCGAAGATATGGGGAAATTCGATTCTCTGCTTACAAGGACTCATGGTGTGATATTTGTTACAGGTCCGACTGGTAGTGGTAAAAGTACTACTCTTTATGCGTGCCTTCAAAGAATAAATTCAGCAGAGAAAAATAT
>JAGLTN010000546.1 GCA_023135255.1 Planctomycetota bacterium | reverse complement strand
GTGGTTCCATCCCATCGGGGGTGTAAGGGCGAGGGTATCGCCTACTACGAGTTTGAATTTTTTTTCTGCGGAGCCGAGGTTATTTTTTGCTTTGAATGTTATTTTGTATTCGCCTTTTTTTGCGGGAGTTGTGCCTGTTATGATGCCGGTGTTTTTGTCGAGGGTTAAAGTTTTTGGCAGGTTTGTAGCTTTGAAAGCAATTGGGCGATTGCCTGTTGTTGGGATTCGGTAGATGAATTGGTGGTCGGGGCGTGTGCCGAAGACGAGTGGGCCATTGATCTTTGGCTTTGGGCCTGGCGGCGGGGTAAGGATAATCGCTTCTTCTTTTGGCGGGTCGATCGCTTGTGGAGTTTGATTGCAATAGGTTATTTTTGCGTCTGCCCAGTTTGCATGGTCGAAATCTCTGCCGTCTTTGTCTGGGCGGACAACGAGTATCAATATTTTTATATCTTTGAGACTGATGTCTATTTTTACGGGTTTGTCCCCTGCTTTTATAATTGCGCTTTTGAATAATTCTTTGCTGTCTCCTATAATGTGAAAAATTATCGAGGCCTGGGGGGCATTGTTGATTTCGTCATCGAGACCTGCGATGGCGTTGAATCTTTGGGCTTGGCCTTTGAGGTCTATATACATTACGCTGGTTGCGTGAGTGCCGACGCCATTGTCGTAGACTTTGCCAGCCATTGTGATGGGTTTGTTTTCTATGGTTTTGTTTGCTACTGGTTTGCCCCAGCCTGATGTCATTTTGGTCAGGTCCATTGCGGAGAGGTTGATGGTTTTTTGTGAATCGGCAAGGCAAGGGGTAATTAAAGTTAAAAACATAATAAGACAAAGTGTTATAGCTATATTTTTTTGATTCGATCTCATTATGTCGGCCTCGGACAAAAGTTTTTTCTTGATGGTACGCTAAAAAGTGCTTTCTGCAACAGAATATTTTGGATAACCATAAATTGTTCAGTGAAATAATAAGATAATATCATAGAATCAAGCCATAGGTCGGGTTATTTTTGGGGGAAATATTTACTATTGTTATACTTGCATTGTCTTTTCCAATTTGTTAGAACAGTTTGTAGTGAAACTGCTTTGATGTTGAGTTGTTAATATCACGGAGGATAGGGATTGATGAATTATAGATTGACGGTTCGGATTGCTGTACTGGTTGCGATCATTTCATTTTTTGCGTCTATTGGTTTTGGGGTTCATGGTGAGGGGCCTGAGATTGATTTGCCTGCTTATGTCAGTGATGAGATAATTGTTAAATTTGCTGAGCCGGCGGCTGATGCGGTTGAGGAGCAATTGGAGATGCAGATTGCGGGGAGTCAGTTGAAAATTTCTCAGGGAGTGGATGAGCTTAATGCTAAGTATGGGGTGAAAGAGGTTAAGCCTGTATTTACGGGGTTTAAAAATGATCGGCAGAAATTGGCGGCTATGCAAAGTAAGAGTGCCGGGGTTTTAAGTGAAAGGGAAAAGCATATTTTGCAGAGGCTGAAACGTGCTCCTAAGAATGTGCGAAGTGTTGATCTTAGTCGGATATATAAGATTAAGGCTGAGCTTAAGGCGGGGCAGAGTTTAGAGGAGATGGTTGCGGAGTATTCTAAAAGCGGCAATGTTGAATATGCGGAGTTGAATTATATTGCTTCGGTTGATGTTGAGCCTAATGACAGGTATTATCCTATTCAGTGGGCGTTGAATAATACCCGGCAGTGGTATCAGGAGTCGGGCAAATATAATCATCAGCCTGGGGCAGCGGATTGTGATATTGATGCACCGGAGGCTTGGGAGATTTATACTGGTAGTGATAACGTAATAGTGGCGGTGGTTGATACTGGTGTGGATTATCGCCATCGTGATCTGGTTAATAATATGTGGTCGGATGAGAATGGCTATCATGGATATGATTATGTGAATGATGACAATTACCCGATGGATGACTATGGCCATGGCACGCATTGCGCGGGGATAATTGCCGCTGAGGGTGGGAACGGTTTGGATGTGGCTGGGGTATGCTGGGATGCTAAGATAATGGCGGTGAAATTTCTGAATGCATCCGGCTATGGAGAGACGGTGAAAGCGGCGGAGGCTTTTTATTATGCGGTAAACAGCGGAGCTGACGTTATATCCAACAGCTGGGGCGGCGGAGATTATCTGCAATCGGTTCAGGATGCGGTTGATTATGCTTATAGCCAGGGTGTGGTTGTGATCGCTTCGGCGGGTAATCGCAACTCTGATACTCCCCAGTATCCGGCTGATTATAATAATGTTATCTCGGTAGCGGCGACGGATTCTAATGATAATAAGCCCGCGTTTTCTAATTATGGAAGCTGGGTTGATATAGCTGCGCCGGGGGTTGATATATTGTCTCTGCGGTGTGAGCTTTATGCATTGGGGATGATATATGATAATTATACGACGATTCTTTCGGGTACGTCTATGTCATGTCCTTATGTTGCGGGGGCGGCGGCTATGCTGCTTTCGATCGATCCTGCGATTACGGTAGATCAGCTGGAAACGCATCTGGAAGATTCAGCTGACGCGATAGACCCGAATATTTGCGCTTCTGGCAGACTTAATTTATATAACGCTATTATGGCTACGGTAAATTCTGATGGTAAGATTTTATTAGATAAAGATGTTTATTCGTGCAGCGGTGATATTACGGTTAGGCTGTTCGATTCGGATCTGGCTGGTAACGCAACACAAACGGTAACAATATCAACTGATGGCGGTGACAGCGAGAGCGTTATATTAGCTGAGCTAAGTTCGGCAGCCGGTGTATTTGTTGGCAACATATCGATTGATTCACAGATAATTGCTTGCGGCGATGGAGTATTGCAGGTATCTGACGGGGATGTTATTACAGCAGATATAAACTCAGTGACAGATACTGCACAAGTTGACTGCCAGTTGCCTGTGGTTAGTAATGTGCAGATAGATGCAACCGGGCCTATGGTGATGGTAACATTCGATACAGATGGGCCGACAACGGCGAAAGTTCGTGCGGGACTGACTTGCGGCCAATATTCGATAACTGCAACCGATCCTGTACTGCGAACCAGCCATATAGTTGAGCTTAGATTCCTTGAGCTGGAGAGTAAACATTATTTTGTTATTGATGCAGCAGATTCGGCGGGTAATGTAACTACAGACAGCAATTCAAATAACTGCTATAGCTTTACAACGGTTGAGCCTTTGCGTGTGCCAAGTGTTTATTCAACGATACAGAGTGCTATTGACGCTGCTGCTGAAGGCGATACGGTTTTGGTAGCTGACGGCAGATATACGGGCACCGGCAACCGTGATATTGAGTTCAAAGGCAAAAGCATTACAGTAAAAAGCGAGAACGGCCCGGAAAACTGTATTATTGATTGCGAAAAAGAGGCTGACCACAGAGGATTTCTTTTTGAAAACCGCGAGTGCTGGCGAGCGGTTCTGGATGGTTTTACTGTTACAAACGGTTGTCACCAAGGCGGAGGCATTCGTTGCGATGACGGCTCCAGCCCGACAATTACAAATTGCAGGGTCATAGGCAATACTGCTTCACCAAACTATAGCCTCGGTGGCGGAATATTACTGCATAACCCCGGCTCCAGCCCGACAATTACGAATTGTGTTATCAGCGACAACACAGTTACTTTCAAGGGCGGAGGTATTTATATCGAATGGTACAACTCACCAATTATTTCAAACTGTGTTATTAGCGACAACGCAATTATTGGCGATAGTGGAAACCATGGAAGTGGAATTTATATAGGGTCACATAGTAGTTTAATGCTTACAAATTGCCTTATTACAGGCAATTTTTCTAATTACATTGGAGGTGGAGTTTATGTTAGCAGCGAAGACCGTTATGTTGGAATGATTAACTGTACCATTACAGATAACTCAGCCACCTATAAAGGGGGAGGAGTTGGCTGCGGCAGTGACTGGCCTGAAATGAAAAATTGTATTTTATGGGGAAATACAGCCGGAATTGGTCCGCAGATATACATCTGGTGGCGTCTTAAAATTTCGTACTGTGATATTCAGGATGGCCAAGTTGGTATCACCATTGGTCCCTCCGGTGCTATGGATTATGGCTCCGGCAATATCGAAACTGACCCGTGTTTTGTTAATCCTGACGCTAATGATTTCCATGTATCCGAGTTATCACCTTGCATAAACGCAGGTGATCCGAATTATTTTGCAGTTTATGAGGCCACTGATATTGACGGCGATTCTCGAATATTGTATGGCCGAGTTGATATGGGAGCAGATGAATTTCGTTCTATTGCTGGCGATTTTGAGCCTGACGGCGATGTGGATTTAGCTGATTTACAGATTTTAACAAATTCCTGGCTGGATAATTGCAACTGGCCTTACTGGTGCGATAGTATTGATATAAATAAAAGTGGCTCTGTTGATATGACAGATTTTGCTCTCTTGGCCGAGAGTTGGCTTGGTGCTATCGAATAGCGATTCAGATTTTAATATAAAGAAGGGACGGCTGGCTTTTAAACCGACCGCCCCTTTTTTCTAAGACTTTATACGCTAAAGCTGGTACTCGTAACAACCTTTATCAACTTCCGGTGGAGGGCCACTTTCGTCGCCATCAACAATACGTGTCTCACCCGCAAGGTCATAATCATACCCATCAATCTCAGTATTGTGTCCTGTATCGACACATGGTGAGTCTGAAAGAAGTGAATGATCGCTTGCGCTGACAAAACAGGGGTAGCTGTCGTCACACCCTGTATTTGTGTCATAGTCAGAGTCATCTAATTGAGAGTATGTAACTGTTGCGTCTGCTTCCCATGCAGTATAAATCTCATTGCCAGGGTCATTCCACAAGATACAGTTTGTGATAACAGCTTTGTTGGTTGTGTCATCATCTTCACTTACATAAATTCCCGCACCTTGTGATGCGATGTTGCCGTAAAAAGTACAATTTATAACCTCAGCATCATTACTGGTCTCTTCCATGTGATTAAGAAATATAGCACCACCGTTTTTTCCAGAACTAGTACTTACACATACATTGTTATAGAAAAGGCAATTCACAATTGTAATACCACTACTGCCACCATACGCATATATGGCACCACCACGGGCTTCATTGGTGACGGCACTAACAGAATTATTTTTAAATTCACAATTAATAATTGAACTGTCAGATGCACCTCCGGTAAGGTATATTGCTCCCCCTCCCAGCGACAGATTAGCATCAGAACGAGTGTCAACAACATTATTGCTGTTAAAGATACAGTTTGCGATAGTGAGTGTATTATAAGTCTTTATCCCACCACCAAGACCTGTGCCATCGTTCATCACATTCAGAGCTTTGCCGTTCTTAATTTCAAAACCATCTATAGTCGCATCAGCAGTAATCATGAAGCATCTGACAGCGTCATCGCCATCTACAATGGTTTCATTATCTCTCCAGTTCCTTGCTGATCGGCTGATTTCGTTACCCTGGAATCCGCCGTAAATGCTTACGGGTTTTTCAACATCAATTGTAGAGGTTAATGTGTATGTGCCATCAGCAACCCAGATTTCACTACCTGATTGAGCATCATCAATAGCATCCTGGATATTATTGAAAGCATCAGCCCATGATGAGCCGTCCTCATCGCCGCCCGAGACGTTAACATCTACATATATAATATGATGCTCATAACAGCCCATATCAACAGTTGCTGTGCTGCCGGAATCTGGGCCGTCAACAATACGGGTTTTCCAGTCCAGATCATAATCACACCCTGCAATAGCAGTATTATCTGCTGCGTCGATACATAGTGAATCGTCACTAATATGAAAATCATCATTGCCTGCATCAACAAATTCGGGGTCATCGTCGATGTTATTGCCGTCATCGGTGCCAAGACTTGTATCCCAGTTTTCTCCGCTGCCATTTGAATCTTCGATATCACAGTAGCTGTAGCTTGGGTTGTTACATTCTACATGTCTAAATATCTGATCGCCGGAGCCTGTTGCAGTATTATCCCAGAATACACAATTATCAACTGCCACACTGCTTGTACATGCCCCAAAATACAGACCTCCACCATCGCCATCTGTTGCGTTATTTCGGCTGAAAGTGCAATTTACTATTGAAGGATTTGCGTCCCAAACATATACAGCACCGGCTTCATCAGCGGAGTTGTCGTGAAAAAGGCAGTTTTTAAAGTCAACATTAGCGCCGTAGAGAGTAATTGCACCACCATCTCCGCCAGAAGTGTTGTCTCTGAAAATGCAATTGTGAACATCACAACTGCCATACAGCCATGCAGCTCCACCACGTTCAGAGGCATAATTATCTTCAAATATACAATTATAAACATCTATTGGGTCAAATAATCCTCCACCATAATAATCCGGAGCAGTACCATCAGCATAGCCTTTGGTAATCGTAAAACCATCAAGGCTTGCATTGCTTACATTACCGGTTACTACGTGATAGCAGTTATCCGTATAAGTATCTATTGTGCCGATATCGCCGCTGAGAATTGTTACATTCCCAAACCAGTCTCCCACGAAGTTCCGTCATTAGCGTCT
>JAGLTN010000545.1 GCA_023135255.1 Planctomycetota bacterium | reverse complement strand
GAAAATTCAATTGAGATCAGTATAAGCCAATATATACAGGACATACAAGGTATGTATCCACGTGAATAAGCAATAAGAGCAGCCGGTATGAGGCCTGTCAGTTTTGATGAAGAGAATGTGGGATAGTCGAGATTACGGTTTTGTATTGAGGAGCCAGCAATCTACGAAAATAGAAAAATCAAAAAAGTCGATAATGTCGTCAGGCAGCAGATACGGGGCCAGATTGCAATTGGGGTCCCAGTTTGGTGTGGGCGGGTTTGAAGTTGCCAGCCAGGCATCGGTGAAGACGGAGAAATCCAGAAAGTTGATTACGCCGTCACCTTCTTCGGGTGCGAGGTCGGCGAGTGCGCAGTTGATAATCGGGGCGAATTTGATGTATGCGGGGTCGTCCCCGGACAGGCCGCCACCACAAAATACGAAGTTCAGCTCAGTGAAGAGGTTCATTCCGATTATGCCGTCAAGTGTTCCGCCCTCTGGTGAGGAAACATCGAGCAGAATTACGGGGACATCCGTAAAGGTAAGCCATTGTCCCAAGGCGGGTATTTCAAGTCTGTCGATGTAGAAGCCGTCGATCATTTGAATTTCGCCGGTGGCTCCTTTTATTTCTACCTGGAACTCTGCGTTTTGAGGGTCGAGACCTAATCTGGCGCCAACTCTTGAACCAATGACTGTTACTTGTGCGCCGGTATCGAGCATGAATCTGTTTTTGTCATAAGCTGAGAAAGCCCCTTGATATAAATCCACGCTGTGAACAAAAAAGAGACTCTGCGAAGAGGTACCCATAATCAGAGATGGGCTTGTGGGTACATACAAAAGTTCAAAATCTTCATAGATAACAGTGTAAAGATATTGAACAGTAGTTGAGCCTAAAGGCCTGAGTTCGAGTGGGATTATATTGTTGTAATCAGGGATGGGTGAATTGCTGTCAAGAATTTGTATATCGGGCGCGGTGTATTGCTGGTTGTTGACATCGACCGTTATAGGATTTGAATTATTGAAAAGTGTATTGTAATAAACCACCATCGGTGCGCCTACGATGGTAGGGACTTTTGGTGACTCTATGGGGTCGCCGATTGCCACTGCAAAATTTGACAGGCCTATCATGTTAGCATCTGAGAGTTGGCCATTAGAATCGATATCTTTAAGACTGCTGACGAAAAAGCCCATAGGCTGACTGGCGTATGCGATTGCAGTATCATTGACGCCGCTAAGAAATACGGGGTTGGAAGTAATCATGTCAGGATTATCATATATGCCAAGGGTAACTGCGTCGTTGACATCTATTATACATACGCTTGCGCCGGTATCGAACAGGCCTATAGAATAATTGCTCGCCGGGTCATTTGTGAAGTAACCGTCGTCGATTTCAAGCTCGACTTTAGCAGTAAAAATGCCGTCAATTTCGTCGATTCTCTCGTCGGTAACATTTATCGCAACCCATGGGACAAAGCCATCGATAGGCGGTGATTCAATGACGGTTGCTAATACGTCGCCTTGAGGCTTGGTTAATATCTGTTGGGTTACTGAAAGCCAGTCGCCTTGAATGAGCTGACTATCATAATCGGGATAATGAAGAGCTTTGATCTTGCTTTGATTTGGGCCTGTCCAGTTGACTGGTTTTCTTATCCAATCGTTATCCGCTTGTGCGGCCCAGGCGAAAAGAGCTAAAAAACAGCACAGGATTATTTTATTTTTGTATATTCTTTTTAAACACATAATTAAAACCTTGATCTTTAAAAGCTAAAGACATGAG
>JAGLTN010000544.1 GCA_023135255.1 Planctomycetota bacterium | reverse complement strand
TGGAATAAGAGCGGGATACTCTGGTGGAACCTTATTGACGGTTGGCCTCAGTTCGCAGATAGCGTTGTTGATTATTACTATGGGAAAAAGCTGGCGTATCATTATATTAAACGTATGCAGGCAGATGTTTGCGTTATGATAACAGAAGCCAAAAAGGGCAAATGTAATGTTGTTATTGCTAATGATACTTTGAAGAAGGCTAAGGGGACATTTAAAGTTAGTGATGCTGATAGTGGTAAGGTTGTTTGCAAGGGGGATTTTGTTGTTGATGCAAATGCTAATGTGACAGCTTCAAGTATCGAGGTTGCCCCTGGCAGGCAGGCGATGCTGCTGATAGAATATAGTGTCGGCAAAAATAAATTTTCAAACCACTATATGTTTGGCAAAGCTCCTTTTAAGCTTGCTAAATATAAAAAATGGCTTAAGCAGATATGTAATTTGCCCGGCAAGATCGATTACAGCGGAATAGGCAAATGATCGCAGTTAAAAAACTATAGAAGCATAACCGACAGAATCTTCGCTGGTAGTGTTCATTTTTTTCTGCATTATTTCATTGCTTGTTGTCTGGGCGAGTAATTGGCCTTGATTTCTGTTTTGTTTTTTTACAGCCTCGACGGTTGCAGCAGCGGCGCCGGCGCCACAGGCGTTGAGGTTTTTCTCAGCAGTGGCGAGCAATTCTTTTCCATCGAGCCTTAACGCGCAATTGATAAATTCTTTGTCATTGACTTGCGATGACCATTTAAAGGCGTCAGTTCCTTCGCCTACTGGTTCAAAGCCATATCTTGGGCCATAGTGAGTTAAGTCTGTTGAGCCTATGCAGATTATTTTTTTATCTGATGCGGCGATTATGTTGCCTATGGATTCGCCCAGATCGATAGCACTGGTTTCAGCAGGTGTTAATATAGGTAGTATTTTGGCGAATGGGAACATGTGTTGTATGAAAGGGGTCTGCACTTCGATGCTGTGTTCGTATTTGTGCGCATTGGGATCGCTTAGGGCATTTTTAGTTTTTAACACTTCTTCAGCGAGTTGCTCGTCTACTGCAACCTGCCCGATCGGGCTGTTCCATGCACCTTTGTCATAAACTGCGGGCATATCTTTGTAATAACTGTGAGCGGCACCGAAAATAATAAAGCAGTCAACTTTTTCATTTTGTTTTTTTATCGCAGAAAACACCATTGCCGCCAATGAGCCGCTAAAAACCCATCCTGCGTGTGGAACGATACCAGCTACAATAGGCTTCGGAAGCTCAGTGGGGAGTGTTTTTTGGTGCAAGCATTCTTCGATCTCACCTATGCAGACGCCGTATTTTTGCGGGTAAAACTGACCAGCTACTACCGGGTTTCTTGTTTGCATAATAAACCTTCTTGCAATTATAATCCTGTATATATATTATAAGCCTGCCTTTGTTGGCATATAACTAATCCGAAATACTATATTAACCTTTTAGGAAAAAAATACAAATGACATCTGACAAAAAAACGCCGGTGGCAGTAGTAATGGGCAGCGATAGTGATATGGCTGTGATGCAGGGTTGCATCGATACGCTTAAGGGTTTTGGGATTAATCCTATAGTGCGGATAATTTCAGCACATCGAACGCCGCAGATAGCAGCTGATTTTGCTGATAAGGCATTGGGAAACGGGATAAAGGTTATCATTGCTGCTGCGGGGATGGCGGCTCATTTGGCAGGCTCATTGGCGGGGCGGACCAGGTGTCCGATCATTGGTGTGCCGATAGCTTCAAATAGCGGTGTCGGCGGGTTGGACGCACTTTTGAGTACTGTTCAGATGCCTCCGGGTATTCCTGTTGCGACGGTAGCGATTGGTAAAGCCGGCGCTAAAAATGCTGCGATACTTGCGGTACAGATGCTTTCGATAGCCGATGAGGATTTGGCGGGTAAGCTTGATGATTTCAGAGCAACTCAGCAGAAAAAAGTTATCGAGAAGGATTCAGCTTTGCAGGGATAGCTGAGAATAGGCTTTCGGATTATTATAATAATAAAAAAAGCGGCATGATTTTTCAGGTCACGCCGCTTTTTGATTTTTATGGCTGATATTAATTTACTTCGAGTACTGAATCGTGCTCGCCGAATGGGTTTACCTCAACTATCTCATTATATGGGTCCTGCTGCCATTGGCCGTCAACTACGAGTCTGTAGCGATATCTGCCTGGGTTCAGATTCATTTCCTTCTGCCATACGCCGCTTTGCCCAACTTTTGTCATGTCGGTTTGTTCCGGCTGCCAGTTATTGAAGTCACCTGCGATGGCAACATTTTCAGCATGTGGGTAAAGGGTTACGAACATTACCGCATCATTAACCTGACTTACACCATAGAAGTCTGAAAGCTTTGTGCTGAGCGGTTGTTTTAGCTGTTCAACAATTTCCGGTTCAATTGTTTCTGTTGCGGCAGGTGTCCGTGAGAGTGCTTTTGTTTTTACTGTTTGTGGTCTTGCAGGTTTGGTTGTCTTTAAAAGTTCATTAGCATCGATAGTTAACTTGTCGAGTTTTTCCGTCAGTGAGTTTACGATTTCGTGTTTTTGCTTTTTAACCTGATGCTGAATGATTTCCTGTGCGAGCATGTTAAAGTCCATCTGCCCTTTGCTTGCCGGGTCATATTCGCAAATTGGTTGACCAAAGCTTGATGCTTCTTTGATCTTAGTATTGAAACTGACGATCGTCTTCAACATTTTGTCGCCGAAATGGCTGCGTAATTCCGACAAAATCTCTCTGGCCATTTTTGTCCTTATATCATACATGCTGGCCAGGACCTTGACATTCACCTGCTGTTCGCATCGCCTGCACAGAATACCCAGGGTCTCGAGCTGTTTGCTAAGCCCGTGCAGGGCAAAGT
>JAGLTN010000543.1 GCA_023135255.1 Planctomycetota bacterium | reverse complement strand
AAATCATGGCGGAAGTTTATCCATCTGATAATAGTTTATTGAATATGCAATCTGATAGTGATACGGGGGTTGAATTTATAGCTACGGGGCAGTCGCCTTATTACATGCAGTTTCGTAAGCTTTTGCACAGGCTTATTACGGCGACTAAACGTGCGAATGAATTGCGTGTGTATGATGAGGGGGGATTAAATATCGGGGTTAAGAGCGGCAGCTTTTGGTTTAAAACAGATTTGATTGAGTATGGCGGTTCTTCGGGTAATGAACTGGCAGATAACAAGGATGATATTTATATTTATCTTGATAAAGAGGGTAATCTTGTAATGGATGAGTATGGTGCTTTTCCTGGTATGGATACGACTGCTCGTATCAGCCTTGCGATAGTAAAAACATCGGGCGGTGACATCGAATCGATAGCCGATTGCAGGGGTGGATTTAATTTTGTTATTCCGCATATCAGTGAGGGTGACAGGAAAGTTGTCGAAGAGTGTAATTCCAGTTGCAGTTTAGATTCGGTTCAGTCGGGAAGTGTAATAGGTAATGATGGGGCTGGTTCGACAGCAACTTTTACATTGCCGGTAGATGCGCCTGAGGGTGTTATCTTTTATTTTATAGTGCTGGAAAACCAGGAGTTTCGGATTGACCCTGGTGAGGCGGCCATTGTGTCTGACTGCGGACAGACTGCTGGTAAATATAAATATTCAAATGTTGTGGGGAGCGGCTTGACGGTTGTTTCTGCTCCGAGTGGTAACTGGTTAGCTATCAATAAAACCGGTACGTGGAGTGAAGAGGCTTGATTATAGGTTGGGTTGTTTTGGTTTTTAATTTGGAGCGATAGTTATGAGTAATCTGGTGCAGGATGGGAGTTTTAGTTTGTCGATAGGTTCGACACCCTGGGAAAATCTGGCTCAATATCCTGATCAGAGCAGGTGGACATTGCTTTCAGGTAAGGGATGTTATAACCCTGATTATGTAAATAATGATACCGATGTTTTGTGGCAAAGTATTTCAATAGTATCTGGTAAGAGCTACAGGGTTAGTTTTGATATTTCCGGCGCGTGGCAATATGATGGCGGGCCTAATGTGGGAGATTACAGCGGAGGTTTTGATGTCAAGTTGGGTGGTGTTTTGGTTGGGCAGGTCTTTGCTGACGGTAACTACAATTATGATGTTGTTGCCGGAGCTGACGGTAAGATAAGCATAGAGGGGTTTCGTATGTATGAAGATAGTTCTTCACTTAATTTGTTTATTGATAATATTGAGGTTTTGGGGCTTGGTACGAATTTGAAAGGGTCCTTGACGGGGTCTATTTTGATTGGGAAAGGGTTAGTGTAATGGGGCCATATCTTGGAGATTATGAGAAAGAGGCGGTAGTTTATTTTTGTTGGGACAGCAATGATAAAGATGGGGCGAGCATTACGCGAGCTACCAATGGGACTATCAAGGTTTATAAAAATAACTTTATTGTCGAGTGTTCCAACGGTATTACTGATATCGAAGATATTGACGGTTTGACAGGGGTGCATAGTTGTAAAATAGATCTTTCCTGGGATGCTTTTTATGCTGCGGGGTTTGATTATTCGGTTGTGCTGGTTGGGGCGGTGGTTGACGGTGAGACTGTTAATGCTGTGCTGGCGAGTTTTTCTGTTGAGAACAGATTTTCAAGCAATGATAAAATCAAAAAGGCAGTTAAATTGCTGGTTAATAAGGCAGTGCAGGAAAAGAACAGCGGTCAGATAAAATATTACGATGACGATGGAGTGACTGTTTTGCTTACGCATACGCCTGACGAGCAGGAGTTGACAATTACGAGGAATCCGAGCTGATGGAATGTTTATGGTATAGAGAGGCTTTGTTTAACGGCTTCGGTGGTAATGGGTTTAAGCTTGGGACCGTTTTGACTGGTGGATGGTTCTGGGTCAGAGTTGAGGGGTGCAGTCTTCTTTATCGAGGCGGGGCTGTGGCGGATATTGATTTTAATAATATTCTGGCGGTTTATGAGTTGGGAGCTGAGGAGGTTGAGGTTCCTGACTATATTGATTATTGGGGCGGTGACAGGTATGTTTATAATGTTCGCAGGGCTGATGGTAGCGGGCGGTGTGACTGGAGTTTGAAGGCATCGGTCGTTGTTGAGCTGGATTCCTTTAGTCGGTTAGTCGAGGGCAGATGCAATAGCGTGTTTGAAATTTGTGCCGATCAGGTAAGTGGATGCAGAGTTGAGCTTATGTGGAGCTATTTTTCATGGCAACAGGGTGCGGGGCCGATTAGTTTCAGGATATATGGTGACAACGGGACGGGGCAGATAGATTACCAACAGTCTATAAGTGAAGTTAGTTATGACGGCAGGAGATTTTATAATTATTGCACAGATGGGCTGGATGGCGGCAGGTATCAATTTGAGGTCAGGGCGGTTAATAGTGATATGATGGAAAATGATGGTTTTGCCAGAGCACAAGTGCAAGTGCGGACAGAAGAGCCAGCGTGTTTAGAGATCATTGGTGTTGAGCAATTGTAAGAGAGGGTTGGGGTGGTATGTCTAACAGGATAGATTTTTTCGGACCGGAACAAATGCAGTTGGCAGTGCCCGCGGGGAAACCGCAGGTCTTTCTGGAAGGTCGGTTGTGCCCGTTTTTAGAGGTTAGCGAAATTGTGAGGGCCTCCGATCCCGGATTTGGTTGGGCGAGGCTGACATACAATACGGCGGGATTGGAGGGTGCGGATGTGATTTCGCCCGAGCGCATTGAGACGATAGTTCCGATGGGCAAATCCGTCAGTGTACGGCAGTTGTACAATGGCGGCACAGGCCAGAGTTTTGTTACGGAGTTGTGTATATTTAGCGGGCATGTTGAGAGCGTTGATACGGAGGTTGGCTCGAAGGGCCGGCTGGTTACGATAGAGGCCAGGGACATTTCCGCCAGGCTCGATCGAATTACAGTGCATGGTCGGCGGGTGGCAACGCAAGGTGGCAATACGCTACGGCTGGTCGGTATGGAGGTGGTTTTTAATGAGGACGGAGAGGGTAACGCCTCTGTGGATCGAATTTTGCATGAAGGCAAAAGTTGCAAGGTCTTTGCCGCTTACACGCGTAACGCAAAGTTCTGGAGTTGTGCGGAAGTTGCGGTCTATCTGCTCAGCGAATATCTTCCATTTGGCTGGGTGCAAATCCCCGATATAGAGCTGCTTGAAGCGTTGATGCGTAACAGGGTTGCTCTGGAGCTTGATGTTGAGGGCCTGAGTTTATTGGAGGCTTTAGGTCGGTGTTGCGAGCAGACGCAGGTGAAGTTCAGGTTCGAGCCTCGGCAGGAGCCAAACGGGCCTTCGCAACGCATAGTGTTCTATCGTAGCGGTGAAGGTTCTAAAGTTGAGCTGAATTGTCAGCGGGCTGGGGAGCAGGTGAGTATATCGCGAACCAACGTGTGGCAGTTGCAGAGCAGGAGGGATTATTGGCCGGTTACGCACAGGTATATTGGCTGTGGCGACTTTAAGGTTTATGAGGCGAC
>JAGLTN010000542.1 GCA_023135255.1 Planctomycetota bacterium | reverse complement strand
TTATTTTTAAGTTATTTACCCGCGGATAAACGGACAAATTCAATTGGGATCAGTATATATGAGCCTGAACAAAGATATAATGGATTGGCCTGGTGGAAAGTTGGATTTTTCCGCGGGGACTCTGGTGATGGGAATATTGAATGTCACTGATGATTCTTTCAGCGATGGCGGTGAATTTTGCGATATAGATTCAGCGGTTAAGCACGCGGTTGAAATGGTTGCCGGTGGAGCTGATATTATTGACATCGGAGCGGAATCGACCAGACCTGGTTCGCAGGCGGTTGCTGCGGATATTCAAATTGGTCGTGTAGTTCCTGTAATAGAAAAACTTGCCGGTTTGATCGATGTGCCTATAAGCATTGATACTTTTGACAGCCAGGTTGCCGGCGCAGCTTTAAAAGCTGGAGCGGGGATCGTTAATGATATAACCGCTTTGAGTGATGAAAATATGCCGGATGTTATTTGTAAGTATCAGGTGCCTGTAGTTTTGATGCATATCAAGGGCAAGCCCGCCACAATGCAGGACAGGCCTGAATATGAGAATGTTGTGGAAGAGGTGCTTGACTATTTGGTCGCAAGGGCTCGATTTGCGGAAAAATCAGGGATCAAAAAGGAACATATAATTATTGATCCAGGTATCGGCTTTGGTAAGACGTTTGAGTATAATCTTCTGCTTTTAAAAAATATTGACCGGTTTGTTGCTACCGGCTACAGGGTTCTTGTCGGTACAAGCAGGAAAGCTTTTTTAGGTCAGATAACAGGCCAAAAGATTCCCGCAGAAAGAGTACCGGCAACAGCTGCAACAGTAGGGCTTTGCGCAGAAAAAGGAGTCTCTATTGTCAGAGTTCATGATGTAGCTGAAATGGCACAAGTCGTTAAAGTTATCAATGCAATTAGAAAAGCATAGCTGGTTTAGTTGTCCCCTAATGCAATCTTTAATGCTTCTTCAACGTTTTTGATAAATTTAAACTCCAGCCCTTTCATAGCTTCTTTCGGGACGTCGACCATGTCTTTCTTATTGCGGTAAGGCATTATAACTGTTTTGATTCCCGCTTGTTTAGCAGCAAGGATTTTTTCTTTGAGTCCTCCTATTGGCAATACCAGGCTTCTAAGAGTGATTTCCCCTGTCATTGCGACATCCGGTTTTACGATTTTGTTGGTAATCAATGACACAAGTGATACTACCATCGCAACGCCTGCGCTTGGCCCATCTTTGTGGATAGCACCAGCCGGGACGTGGATATGATAATCAAATTTAGTGAACAGATCGTCGGGCATATTAAGTTTTATCGAGTTTGATTTTATTATCGAAAAAGCAGCCTGAGCGCTTTCTTTCATAACATCACCGATTTGACCAGTTAGCTGGAGAACACCTTTGCCGGGCATTTTTGCTGATTCGATGAATAATATTTCACCGCCGACGGGTGTGTATGCAAGACCAGTTGCGACTCCGGGGGTACCGGTTCTAAGTGCCAGTTCTGATTCGAAGATAGATGGGCCTAAGATTTTTAACAGGTTTCTTTTGCTGATCGTTGCCCGTTTTTTCTCCGACTTTGCTATACCGGTTGCTACTGATCTGCAAACTGCGGCAATTTTCCTTTCCAGATTTCTCACGCCTGCTTCACGGGTGTAGTTTTTTATGATAGAGACGATAGCGTCGTCTTTAATTGTCAATGTATTTTTGGTCAGACCATGCTCTTTTAATTGGCGTTTGGTCAGGTATTTTTTTGCAATGTTGAGTTTGTCTATATTGGTATAGCCTGGCAACTCTATCACTTCCATTCGGTCTTTCAATGCCGGCGGTACAGGTTCGAGATAATTTGCAGTACCGATGAACATAACCTTTGACAGATCGAAAGGCTGATCGAGATAATGGTCAGTGAAATCGAAATTCTGCTGCGGGTCGAGAACTTCTAAAAGTGCCGAGGCCGGGTCACCCCTGAAGTCGGCGCCGATCTTATCGAGTTCGTCAAGCATGAAAACAGGATTATTTGTGCCGCACTTTCTTATTTCCTGCAATATTCTTCCGGGCAGTGCACCAATATACGTTCTCCTGTGGCCTCTGATGTCGGCTTCGTCTCTGATCCCGCCAAGAGAAATGTGAATGAATTTTCTTCCCATTGCCCTTGCGATAGATTTACCGAGAGAAGTTTTCCCTACACCCGGAGGGCCTACGAAGCAGAGTATTGGGCTTTTACCGGTTGGGTTTAATTTTCTAACTGCCAGAAATTCGAGAATACGTTTCTTGACCTTCTTCAGATTATAATGATCATAGTTAAGTATCCGCTCGGCTTTATTTACATCAAGCTGTTCTTTACTTTGAATTGACCATGGCAGTTCACATACCCAGTCGAGATAGCTTCTTATTACGCTGTATTCGGGCGAAGCAGGTGTGATTTTACTAAGCCTGTTGAGTTCTTTTAACGACTCTTCTTCAACAGCTTTAGGCATTTTTGCTTTTTTGATATTTTTCTTTAATTTGAGTATTTCTTCGCTGCTGCGATCGCCAAGGCCCAGTTCAGATTGAATGGCTTTTAGCTGTTCCTGGAGGAAATATTCCCTCTGGCTTTTATCCACTGACTCTCTTACCTGGCTTTGAATTTTATGACTCAGCTCAAGTACTTCAAGCTGATTAGCGAGCAGAACCGATATTTTCTCAAGGCGTTTTGATGCATCAAGCTTTTCGAGAAGTTTTTGTTTTTCCTCAACCGGGATATTCAGATTAGCTGCAAGAAAATCCGATAAGGAAGAAGGGTTTTCTATATTTTCCAAAAGCACAGAAGCTTCTTCGGGAACATTCGGACTCAGTTCGATTACCCTGTTAGCAGCGTTTCTGACGTTTACTATCAGAGCTTTTGTTTTTTTTGTTATTCGTGTTATAGTCGAAAGAGGCTCTACTTTGGCTTTCAAAAAAGGTTTCGTCGCAACCGGTTTTAGTATTTTAAATCTTGAAAGGCTGTGTACGACGATGTGGATTGAGCCTTGCGGCATTTTTATCACTTTAAGAACCGTCGCCATCGTTCCGACTTTGTAGATGTCCTTGAATCCCGGAGTATCAGTCTGACTTTCTTTTTGTGTGACCAATCCGATCACTGATTTGTTTGGCTTTATGCTGTCGATTAGATTTTTGGTCTTTTCCCTACCTATTGCCAATGGGGTGATAGTCCCTGGGAAAATAACCGCGTTTCTTATCGGTAAAATCCCAATAGTCTCGGGTATAGTTATTTTCTGGT
Source organism: Planctomycetota bacterium (assembly GCA_023135255.1). GTDB lineage: Bacteria > Planctomycetota > Phycisphaerae > Sedimentisphaerales > Anaerobacaceae > JAGLTN01. The sequence goes on along the minus strand of JAGLTN010000542.1, from coordinate 3,450 downwards.
CATTGTTGGGTATTTCGGAGTTCTCATCATTAAAGTAGTCCTCAAATCCTGAAGCATTCTCCGCAATAAGACTGATTGTATGGTTATGAAAATTTTCTGTCATGTAATTACTATTTCTTTCTCAAGATAATTTACGTTTGCACAATTCCACGGATGATACACCAAAAAGTTCTAAACTGCAAATATGAAATTGTAATGATGGGAGTGTAAAAAAAACAGGCCGACATAACTGCTGTCATGTCGGCCTGTTAAGTTGATATAATTGTTTTTATTTGATCTGGGCATGATATTGCTGCAATGATTTTACCGACAGTTCTTCATTTTTACCGGCAATAATACCTTTCGAAGCAGCAGCAGCAGCGGCTATCGTGGTAATATATGGAATCTTGTACTGTATAGCAGCTTTTCTGATGTAAGAATCATCGTGTTTGCTAAGTTTGCCGGCAGGGGTGTTGATAATCAACTGAATTTCACCGTTCTTGATCGCATCAACAATATTAGGTCTGCCTTGGTATACTTTCATTATAGTTTCAGCTTCAATTCCGTGCGTTTTCAAATATTGGGAAGTTCCCTCAGTTGCTTTTATCTTAAAACCTAAATCAATAAAATCTTTTGCAATCTTATCAAGGTCAGTCCGGTCCTTTTGATGTATGGTCATCAGTACTGTTCCGGTATTTGGCAGTGCCTGCTGAGTAGCCAACTGGGCTTTGTAAAATGCCATTCCTGGTGAGCTGGCAAGACCAAGAACTTCACCGGTTGACCGCATTTCTGGTCCGAGCACCGGGTCAACATTATGGAACATGTTGAATGGGAATACAGATTCTTTTACACCGAAGTACGGTATCTTTTTGTGGGTCAGCTTCAGATCAGCGAGTTTTTTGCCAAGCATTACCTGTGTTGCGAGTCTGGCCATTGATATTCCGCAGACTTTTGAAACGATTGGCACGGTACGAGATGCTCTTGGATTGGCTTCAAGTACATAGACAGTATCAGCTGCAATTGCATATTGAATATTCATCAAACCTACGACATTAAGCTCGATAGCAATCTTCTTTGTGTATTCCTTGATAGTCTTCAAATGTTTTTCAGGGATCGATACCGGCGGAATTACACATGCCGAGTCACCTGAGTGGATACCTGCAAGCTCGATATGTTCCATTACCGCAGGTACGAATGCGTCTGTCCCATCGGAAATTGCATCAGCTTCGGCTTCGATAGCGTTTTCAAGAAACTTGTCTATCAGGATAGGTCTTTCAGGCGTTATATCTACCGCAGCGGATACATATTCACGCAGCATCTGCTCATCGTGAACAACTTCCATCCCTCTGCCGCCAAGTACATATGAAGGTCGAACCATCAATGGATAGCCGATATCATCAGCGATTTTTAATGCTTCTTCAAGAGTGCTTGCCATGCCTGACTTTGGCATTGGAATATTCAGCTTGTTCATCATAGCATTAAACTGATCTCTGTCTTCTGCCAGGTCTATCGCGTCAGGGGATGTGCCGATTATTTTCACACCGGCATCTTCCAGCTGCTTTGCAATATTAAGCGGAGTTTGTCCGCCGAACTGAACGATTACGCCTTGCGGTTTTTCTTTTTCGTAAATGCTCAAAACATCTTCAACTGTCAAAGGCTCAAAGTAAAGCTTATCAGATGTGTCATAGTCGGTGGAAACAGTTTCCGGGTTGCAGTTGACCATTATTGTTTCATATCCCAGGTCTTTAAGTGCAAAGGCCGCATGAACGCAGCAATAGTCGAATTCAATGCCCTGACCTATACGGTTTGGGCCGCCGCCGAGTACCATGATCTTTTTATTATTTGTAGTGCTTACCTTATCAGGTGCGTTATAAGTTGAGAAATAGTATGCTGCGTCTTCAACGCCGCTAACATTGATAGGTTCCCATCCCTCAACTACATCCAAAGCGGTTCTTTGTTTGCGGATTTTATCTTCAGGTATGGATAATATTTTTGAAAGGTACAAGTCACTAAAGCCGTCTTTCTTTGCCTGTTTGAGCAAATCGTCCGGGATTTTTTTGCCTTTGTATTTGAGCAGTTGTTCTTCAAGCTCGACAAGCTCTTTCATCTGTTCGATGAACCATGCCTTTTCCTTGGTTCTTTCATGTATCTGCTCTACTGTTGCGCCTTTTCGCAGAGCTTCATACATTATGAACTGTCTTTCGCTTGTTGCAGGGGTTACCTTATTTAACAATTCATCAAGAGAAAGCTCGTTAAAGTTTTTAGCAAAGCCTAATCCTGGTCGGCCATTCTCAAGAGACCGGATAGCTTTGAGGAAAGCTTCTTTGTAGTTTTTGCCGATACTCATAACTTCACCGACAGCTCTCATCTGTGTTCCGAGTTTATCTTCGATGCCTTTGAATTTTTCAAATGCCCAGCGTGCGAATTTTACAACAACATAATCGCCTGATGGTGTGTATTTTTCAAGCGAACCATCGCGCCAATATGGGATCTCATCGAGCGTCAATCCTGCTGCCAGCAGAGATGATATCAAAGCGATCGGAAAACCAGTTGCCTTGGATGCAAGAGCAGATGACCTTGAGGTTCTCGGGTTGATCTCTATGACTACGATCTTGCCTGTTTTCGGGTCATGGGCGAATTGTACATTTGTTCCGCCGATAACCTCAATAGCATCGACGATGTCGTAAGAGTGCTTCTGGAGTCTGTCCTGAAGCTCCTTGCTAATAGTCAGCATTGGAGCGGTACAGTAAGAATCTCCGGTGTGAATACCCATCGGGTCGACATTTTCGATAAAGCAGACTGTGATTTTTTGTCCTTTAGCATCCCGGACAACTTCAAGCTCCAGCTCTTCCCAACCGAGAACGGATTCTTCAACAAGTATCTGATGAACCATACTCGCCGCCAGACCCCTCCGGGCTATCGTTTTAAATTCTTCCGCATTGTAAACCAAACCGCCTCCGGTTCCTCCCATAGTATATGCAGGGCGAATAACTACCGGGTAACCGAGTTTTTCAGCAATAGCCAGCCCCTCATCAATGCTCAGGGCGGGGGCACTTTCTGCCATTTCAACACCGAGGCGATCCATAGTCTTTTTGAATTCGATTCGGTCCTCACCTCTTTCTATTGCGTCAATCTGTATACCGATAACCTTTACGCCATACTTATCCAGGATACCTTCTTTAGCAAGTTCCGAAGAAAGGTTCAATGCGGTTTGTCCTCCGAGGTTCGGAAGCAGGGCATCAGGTCTTTCCTTGGCAATAATCTTTTCCATTGTTTCAATATTCAATGGTTCGATGTATGTGATATCAGCTGTTCCCGGGTCTGTCATGATCGTTGCGGGGTTGGAATTGACCAGCACTATTTCATAGCCCAGGCTGTGAAGCGCTTTGCAGGCCTGCGTGCCTGAATAATCAAATTCACATGCCTGGCCAATAATAATTGGACCGGAACCGATAATCATTACCTTGTTAA
>JAGLTN010000541.1 GCA_023135255.1 Planctomycetota bacterium | reverse complement strand
CGACTTCTTTCAATGGAGTGCACTGGTGGTGAGCATATCCGCAACCACTTCGGCGGTGCTGATCAGTATTCATGGAGTGCTTTTATCGACACCCACGAAGCCTTTATTTTCGGTTTCGTTGACAAGGATTGGGGCGACTATATCAGAATTACAACAACTGTGGATTTTAATACCGGTGTCTATAAGTTGTATGTTGATGACGTGGTTTACGCATCAGGAACAGGGAAAACAGGTTCGTTTGAAGATATGTCGACTTTCACAATTGGTCGTAGTCTCTGGTCTGAGATGGAAGGTAAGATAAAAGATTTCAGGATCTACGACAGAGCTCTTTTAGCAGCCGATGTAGCTCAACTTGCAGCCGAGAGGATTGCAACAAAGTTGATACCGGGCGATGGAGAAGTGGCAGCAGCTACCGAAGATGGTAACGTCACCTTATACTGGTATCCAGGTAGCGAAGCAGCAGATGTTAATGGCCATGATGTATATTTCGGTGACAGTGAAAACGCAGTTTCAACTGCCACTACTATCTCAGATGAATATCAAGGTCGCCAGACAGCTGAAAGTTTCGATGCTGCGAGCCTAAGTGACTCGAATACCTATTACTGGCGAATTGATGAGGTTAACGGCGTCGATGTCTGGGCTGGAGATGTCCAGAGCTTTACTATAAGTGATGTCTGGCTCATGGATCTTGTTACCACTGGCTACCTCGACACAGATGACAGAATTTGTGCTTATACTATTCAGGGTTTAATGAACCAGAAAGGCGCAAGAGTATTCTTCAATCATGATAGACATAATGCGGGCAATTCAACAGCAGATGATTATTGGATTACGTACCTTGAAAACAATAAAGACATTACTTTTGCAGATATCGGCAGTCTGAGAGAATTAGTTGCTGCTGCAAGAAATGAAGGTGTTATCAGCGGCGTAACTAAATACAATCCCGCAAATATCGATAGCGGTGAAGTCACAGTAGCGATAAACCTCGCAGTAGATTCCAATTATGTACCCGTAACAGCCGCGATGCAAAATTACACGTCTGCAGGTCTGGCAGGCAAAGGATATATCGATTGCTTTGATGGGCTGGCAATCAATGATATCAGCGGAGACTGGGGCACAAAACTACTTGCTCAAAGTTATGGCGTTAATAATCTGATGCCGGGTAAACCTACAAATGGGGTCTTTTCATGTATTAGAAAATTCCCGACTTTTAACGATGTTCATAATTATGACAATGGAATCGACTATGGCGTCCAGCAGGGATTCTATGCTTATGATATGAATTATGACAATGGCGGAACTGAACGAGAACTGCTTCTTGATGTTATGGATCACCTGGTTGCACCGGGTATGTCTTATGGTTCATGGCATGATGAGGGAATAGATCTTATCCCAATATCAGATACTGGTAATTACACTGTTCTGTGCGGTCTGAATATGAGTTTCTGGGCCTATGTTGATTATAATTCTGCTAATCTGGATATGAGCAGAGAAGATTCAAATATGGTACTTGATGATTCAAAGTATTACGTAATGTTCCAGTCATCTGAAGGTGACACAGCCAGTTATTTAATAGGTCTTCAAATGAGTGGCGAATGGCAGGGGTCTGGTGGTGCATGGCTAAAACCCAATAGAAGCAAGGGTAAAGTGACATGGTGTACATTGCCGGTTGCTTACGATCTTTGGCCTGCATTGCTCGAATATTACAATACGACCACTGAACCAAATGACAGTTTCTGGACAGGACCTTCCGGGGCAGGTTATAACAGGGTTTCGGAACTGCCTAATCTTGCTGACTGGGCAGCGCTTACAGATAGTTACATTGAGGATTTAGGTATTCAAGGCGTTGAATGCTGGTGGGGATTCAGTTTAGATATGTATGAAACCTTTAAAGCCAATGCACCGAATGTTAAATGTTTCTCCCATCAGGGCGTTAGTGGCGGATCAAACGATTGGCTAAGCGATGGAACTCCTGTCATCAGGGCACATTATACCAATCCACTATCTAATGGCTTGTGGTATCCACAGCTTGCGGATCCTAATGGTATAGTAACTACCATCACGAATTTCGCAGCTACAAAGAGTACGCCTTACTTTATCACGGTATATGATGTACCTAATTCCGTTGTTGATTATGCAGCAATTTGCGA
>JAGLTN010000540.1 GCA_023135255.1 Planctomycetota bacterium | reverse complement strand
TCTTTTAGCACACTTGTCAAATGCTCTTTGTTAAGGATAACCCCACTTGTTACTGACTTATTAATCACTTGTAACCCTCATTTTTTGCCTCTAACGCTATTTTGCGTAGTTTCATTATGTCAAGCTTACCCGAACCCAGCATCGGCATCTCTTCAATCCTGATATAATTAATGCGCTTAGGTTTGCAGATATTAGGCAGCTTACTTTCAGCAATTATCCGGTACAGCCGTTCAACGGTTCCTGCTTTTTCCAGGTATAACACAACAAGTTCTTCGCTTTTTTTCTCATCAGGCACAGCCGTCACAGCAACAACCTGCTCATCAGTTTTAAGCCCATCAAAATAAGTCTGCTCAACAGTCAAATGAGGCACCATCTCCCCGCCTATCTTGCTGAACCTCGAAAGCCTGCCAGTGATCGTAATAAACCCATCACCATCAATTTTCGCAATATCGCCGGTGTCATACCATCCATCTCGCAATACCTCCGCACTTCTTTCAGCCATCCCCAGATACCCAAGCATAACGTTAGGCCCCTTAACCATAAGCACCCCTTGCTGTCCAAAATCCAAAGGCCCTTTCGTTTCAACATCAACCACTTTCACCGCAACACCCGGCACCGGATGCCCCACCGAACCTTCTTTTGTCCCCACCTGGTAAATACCGTTAGATTCAACATCCGGCAAATTTAAACTAACCACCGGTGAAAGCTCCGTAGTTCCATATCCCTCTAAAGGCCGAATTCCGAATTTCTTTTCAAATGTGTCAGCCAAACGCGTTTTTAATTTCTCAGCACCGGCAGCAACAATCCGAAGCGTCGCAAAATCGCCGCGATTAAGCCTTCTCATATAATTCAGCAAAAACGTCGGAGGCGTAAAAAGTATCGTCGATTTATTCTCTCTGACACTTTTCCCCAGCGCCGCTGCATCAAGCGGATTCGCAAGATAACTAACCGAAACACCACTTATCAAAGGCATCCACAATCCGCAATTGTAGCCGAAAGAATGAAAGAAAGGCAGTACCCCACACAAATCATCATCAGAGGAAACATTAATAACCATTCTGATCGCTTCAACATTTGAGATGATATTATGGTGACTAAGCATAACCCCTTTAGGTCTGCCGCTACTACCCGAAGAAAACATAACTGTCGCCAAATCATCGCCGCTGCAGTTACATCCTTTTGTCCAAAATCCTATAGGCCAAAACCTCGCTTTCAAATACGCTTTAACCTTGGCTTTAGCATCGACTGCCGCTGCAATATCTTCAATAAAAACAACCTTGCCACAGCTGCATGAAATCTTAATTTTTTCCAGAAACTTGCGTGACGAGATAATATATTTTATTCCGCACTGCTCGACAGCATCAGCTCTTAACTCTTCAGTTACAGAATAATTGAGATTTACAGATATCGCACCAGCTGCCGTCACCGCCAGGTTTGCGATCGCCCCACCTGCTGATGGCGGCAGCAATATCCCGACCTTGTCACCAGCCTTGATAAATTCACCCAACTTATCGGCAACTGTGACCGTTTTGACAAGTGTTTGCCCATAATTCAACTTCTGTCCCGTCGAATCAGAAATGCAATGTCTTCTCCAGTTCTTTCTCGCAGTTTTTACAAATTCACGCACCAGCGAACACTTAGGTGACTTCAAACTATTAAAATATTCACACGAAAGCTCTGTCACTTTCTGTCTTATCTGCGAAACTGATGAATCCGCTGCCAATGCCTTACCAAAATGAACCGAAACCGGATAAGGAAATTGCTTAGGCCAACTCGACAGTATCTTACCGCCCGAATGGCTGAATATACTGCCCCAGACTCCTCCGAGATATACCGGGATAATACTATGATCACTGCCTTTCATTATCCGCTCAAACCCGCCTTTAAACTCCGCCATGATCCCGCTGCGGGTTACCATCCCTTCGGCAAAGATACAAACCATATATCCATCGTCCATCGCCTGCCTTGCCTGCCTTAGTGACGCAATTATCTTTTTAGGCGGATCGTCAGCAGATATTGGTATCGCCCTGGTCAGCTTAACTATAGGTCTGAGCCACCACTTATTATAAAACTTTTTCTCCATAACAAACCGGATTCGCCTCTGCTGAGTAGCCGCGATAAGCGGTGCATCTACCCATGAAACATGATTGCTAACCAGAAGTGCCCCCTTATCAGTAGGAATATTTTCGATTCCCTCAACTTTTATACGGTAACAAAACCTCGTAAGCAGAGTACAAAGAAACCGAGTGACATTCAACCAACCAAACCCCACACCAGGTTTTGTTTTTGATTTATCCATGATAAAGCTCACTTTACCTTATAATATCATATACTAAAATAGCAACTTAAACACTTCTAAGTTGAATCAAAACATATATCACGGCAATAATACTTACATCAGCTGCTATATGGGATAACAGCGGAACTGCCAAACCTTCAAGCTTAGATACGATATATCTCCAGATGTATGCCGCTATAGCTAATACAACAAATGCTATTACCAACCAGGGTACTTTTATAAACCATGCTAAAACAAGAATGTGATATCCAGCAAATGCGAAATCCGTCCATGAAAAATATTTGTGACCACATTCAAGATAGCCTCGCCAATATAGTTCCTCTAAAAAAGGCTGTACTGTCGAAAAATATATCATAAAAAAAAACCATGAAGTTCCATGCAATCCAAAATTCGCCAGCGCTGACTTCAATGATATGCTCTCCAACTGCATGTGCCCCCAAAAGAAAAAAATAATCGGGAAAATCATTATAGACATTACTATGCCAACCGCAGCTATTATAGAGTCCCAGCCCGTACAAACTCTTTTTAGTAAACTGTTTCTATCGCCGGTAATTAAAAACACTGTTATGCCAAAATGATAAAGCCCAATAGCGATCCATGCGTTTTTCAAAATATAAAGACCAATCAGAACCGCAACATAAGGCACTAAAGCTGAGATTAGTTTAAGCTGTGCAGTCTTCATTTGGCCTCCAGGTAATGAGTTATCTGAAAGAAGACATCCTCACGCATCGAGGCCGACTCATTAAATAATTCATGGCGAGCGCCTTTTACCATGTTTATCTCAACTGCGCTGAACTTGGCCCGTAAAAATTTCATATTATAACGCCAGTCAACCGTTGAATCCGCCGTCCCCTGCAAAACCATTAACTGCCTGTCACAACTATCAAGCCCATAAATTTTCTCATTCCAGCTATGCAACGCCCCAACCCACTTCAAAGGCAACTGCTTACTTTGCAGCGGATCTTCGTTCTTAATAAAATCCAGAAAAGCCTTATCGGAAGAATTCTTACGAAAGACCCTGGACACTTGTTTGACAAACATAAACTTGCCCTGACTGGAAAACTTTGACAACTCCCACCCAGCACAATGTACCAGAGGTGCTGCCAGGATAACCTTATCAAAAATAGATTCTTTCCCTGTAAGCAGATAATCGATCATAGCCGACCCGCCGGTGCTGTGGCCAACAAAATGAAAAGGCCCATCTAACCTATCCCGAACCTTATCAGCAAAATCAACCAACGCCCTGCGGTATTGTACAAAATCATCTACCGCCGCCCTTTCACCACCCGAAAGACCATGACCAGGCAAATCAAATGCCGCGACAGCAAAACCTCCACTAAGCAGATGCCTGATAAGATGATTCAACTGACCGCAATGATCAAAATATCCGTGAGCTATAATAACCGTTGCCTTATATTCTGCCGGCTCATAAATATGTCCGATCAGCATATTATCACCAGATTCAAATTCGCCGAAAATATGCTCCAGACCTTCAAAGTCATTTTCAAAGTCCAGCCCGTAGTATTTAAAATATTCAACAACCGCCTCAGGATAGACTCTGCTTTCTGTAGCACCGAGTGAATTTATCTTTTCGTTAATTTCAATTAAACTTTTACCCATGGCAGATACCTCACCTTGCTTTACTCTGCAGCCACTAACAGTATAACATAACACTAATGCCAAAGCCACCAATTCCGGGTTATGAACTTTTGACTCGCTCATTTTTCCCCTTTTTCATTTCGAATAACCAGACAATAACATAAAAACGATCAATGTAAAAACGAAAAATACCAAAAGTATTCATGCAACATCCTGAAGCGTTTCTGTTATCGTCCTGTAAACTTCCAGTGACCATCCTGGGAGTAATAGAATGGTGTGAAATAGGGTGGGAGGCGGTCTTAATAAATACCTCGGCTTGCCCGCGATCGGGATGACAAAGGAGGACGCCTGAGGTAACAGAGAAAATAGGTTCGGTGCTGTCGTTGTAATACTCTTCATATAAAAAAAGACGCCGAAGCATTAGCTTCGGCGTCTTTGGGTTTTTACAATATGCTACTATTATTCATACAGATGTGTGGCTTCTGTTTCTTCAATTGGTCTGCCTGTTTCATCAGTATTCATTGAAACTTTGAATCTGACATCGCCGGCTTTGACTGATTTAACAACTACACGCCAGGTTGCTTTAGTCTTAGGAGGTAATGTTTTCAATGGTGCAAACTTAATCAGATTGCCAACAGATGTTCCAACTGTCGCACCGGAGGACGAGACATAAGTCTGGTTCTCTTCCAATGTACAGATAATTGTAATATTGGTATCCGGAGCAGAGCCCTGATTTGTTGCGGTAATTATATATGTTTCATTTTCGCCAATTTCAACCGGGTCACTGACATCTATAACCTCAAGCAAAATTGCTGCGATACCTGTAACATTGGTAGCTGCCTTGGCAGTAACGCCCTGGGCACAAATGGCAGTTGCCTGGGCCATATTAACATAGTTAGCAGCTTTTACCGGTGTGTATATAACTGTGAATTTCTTTGTAGTATTAACCGGCAGAGTGCCAATTTTCCAGGTGACTTTACCATTTGCAACAGTTGCTCCGGCACTTACTTTAACCGACTTTATGCCTTCCGGAAGAGTATCAACTACTACAGTATCTTCAGCATCAGCATCGCCCCGGTTGGTTACTGCTATATTATAGACCATCTCTTTGCCAATATACTGTTTCTTGGGACCAGTTTTTGTTATTGACAATACAGGCTGACGAACAAATGTAGTTACAGCTTGTGATTGTGCTGAAATGTCACTTGTCGATGTGGCAAATGCTTTATTGATATATTTGCCGGTTTTGTCAGCTTTCACAATAGAAGTGAACTCTTTCGATTGACCGGCAGTCAGATCGCCTGCATCAAAGACAATCTTCTTTGCTCCATCAACTGTTTGCAAACCAGCAGGCAAATTGTCAGTAATCTTAACATCTTCAGCAACACCGCTGCCCGCATTCGTAACAACGAACTTATACGGAATTGTTTCACAAAGTAAAACAGAATCCGGAGCTGTCTTTAACAATGTTAATTTTGGTTTGA
>JAGLTN010000054.1 GCA_023135255.1 Planctomycetota bacterium | reverse complement strand
ATCCCAGTTGAAACTTCAAAAAATTATGAAAGGATTCTATGCACCTGCATTGGTTAGATATTATTACCTTACTAACGTACCTGTTCGGCATTACAATAATGGGTATTTATCTATCCCGCAAAAATGTCAGCACTGAAGAATACTTTGTCGGCGGCAGATCCTTCAATGGTTGGGTAATAGGCTTGAGCCTGGTAGGAACCTCTATCAGCTCAGTGACATTTGTCGCCTATCCAGGTGATGCTTTCAAAACAGCCTGGCTTAGATTTCTGCCAAACCTGACTTTGCCGATATGCGTAATAATTGCCGCCTATGTATTCCTGCCCTTTTTCCGCAGAGGAAAAATCACATCAGCATACGAATATCTTGAAGGCAGATTTGGTCCTTCAATAAGAATTTACGGCTCTGTCGCTTTTATCATCAGCCAGATACTTAGAGTTAGCATGATATTATATCTCATATCGCTGGTCATTTATGAAATGACTGGCTTTAGTCCGGTTATGTGTATAATAATAGGAGGCGGATTCGTTGCTGTTTACACAATCATCGGCGGAATAAATGCGGTCATTTGGACAGATGTCGTCCAGACCATCGTCCTGATTATTGGCGGGATAATAACTCTGGTAATTATTGTCAACAAACTTCCCGGCGGATTAGGACAGATATTCTCCGTTGCGATAGAGGAGCATAAATTCGCATTTGCCGAATGGACCAACGGCAACGTCGAACCAGTGTCATGGGCTTTGTCGCTGAAAAACAAAACCGCAGCGATGATGCTTATAATAGGACTGACGGTCTGGCTTAACGAATACAGCGCAAACCAAAATACCATCCAGAGATACTGTGCTTCAAAAAGTGTCAAAGAAGCCAGAAAAGCCATGTACGTTTGTGCGATTACCAGCGTCCCGATCTGGGCGTTTTATATGTTTTTAGGAACGAGCCTTTACGTCTTTTTTAAAGTTTACCCTACTATTGAAGCAACTGAAATGCTGACAGGCGTAAGAAAAGCAGACCAGATACTGCCGTTTTTCGTTGTCAATTATATGCCCCCCGGAGTTACAGGTCTGGTGATAGCAGCAGTTCTTGCAGCCGGTATGTCTTCGCTGGATTCATCTATCAATGCAATTTCAACTGTCACCGTAGTGGACATTTACAGAAGACACCTTGTAAAAGGCAAATCTGATAAACACTATTTAAAAGTCGCCTGGATATCAGCTGCCGTCGCTGCGGTATTTATGATTGCCGGTGCCGTTTTGCTGGCCAAAAGCGATTCAAAAACTTTTCAGGATACCGCTATTATCTTAGGTTCGCTTTTCGGAGGAGGTTTGCTTGGTCTGTACATGCTCGGCTTTTTCACGAACAAAGGCGATGCAAGGTCCGTCGGCTTTGGCATAATCTTCACACTTGCATTTACCGCATGGATAATACTTTCTGATAAACAGATGCTGCCTGATGCCCTTTGCTCCCCATTTCATCTGTACTATGCCGGCATTGGGGCCAACTTCGTAATGTTCGTTGTTGGCTATATTGTCGGTACGATATTGCCGGGCAAAAAACGCGACCTGAAAAACCTTACCGTATGGCAGCAGACAAAACTGCCTTTAGAATAAATGGAGTAAAAAAATGCAACCTAAAAAAATACCTTCAGGTCTTTGGCCTGTAATGCTGACGCCTTTCAAACAGGATAAACAAATAGATTTTTCAGCCCTCGATGATCTTACTCAATGGTATATCGATTCTGGTGTTGCTGGTCTTTTTTCAGTTTGCGGCTCAAGTGAAATGTATACGCTTACTGACAACGAAAGAATCGAGATAACCAGGCGTGTATTGGCAAAAACTGCAAACAAGGTCCCTGTTGTAGCTACCGGCACTTTCGGCGGGCCGATACAAAATCAAGCCGAGTTCGTGAAAAGAATGTCTGATACCGGTGTTGCCGCTGTCGTATGCCTGGTGAACCAGCTCGCAGATAAAGATCAAAGCGATGACCTGTGGAAAGCAAATGTTGAAAAACTGCTCATCCTTACCGGCGACATCAAGCTTGGGCTTTATGAATGCCCGGATCCATACCACAGGATAATATCCCCGGCTCTGCTCGAATGGATAACCTCGACAAACAGATTCATATTCCTCAAAGAAACCTCTGGAAACATCGACCTGGTCGAAGAAAAAATCGCAATTTCCAAAAACAGCTTGCTGTCGTTTTTCAATGCTGACAGCGGCTCGATCCTCGAAAGCCTGCAATGCGGCGGTGACGGCTTTTGCGGAATAGCTGCCAATTTTTACCCGGAGCTGTTTGTCTGGATTTGCAATCACTTCGAAGATCAAAAAGAAAACGCCCGGCAATTACAGCAATTTTTTATTAATAATGAAAAACCCATCATAGAGCACAAATATATGACCTCAGCAAAAAAGTTCATCTCAATCAGGGGCATTGATATAAATACAACCTGCCGGGCATGTAACCACATCCTCGATAAAAAAGATATCAGCGTACTTGAAAACCTGCTCAAAGAAGTTACAATCTGGCATCGGAAACTTGGACTTCGATAATATTTTTGTAAATCAAGAAGGAAAAACATGATTCACGACAAAATGTTGACAATTGAAAAAATAACAAGAAGAATCAAAACGATCGAGCCTTTGGTCTATAGCAACCGACTTACAATCGAAAACTATAAATACTTTGAGCATAAAACCCCTGAAGATAATCCGCTGGTAACCGCCGACGTTGACGACAGCAAATGGAAAACTATTAAAAACGGCAAGGCATGGGGTGACTGGAAAAAAATATTCACAA
>JAGLTN010000539.1 GCA_023135255.1 Planctomycetota bacterium | reverse complement strand
TCATCAAAGCTGCGAGCAATCCGCCAACTACTAAACCACGAATGCCTGCCGGCAATAGGTTCATTACCATGAGCGGAAAAATCTTATCGCCGTCAAGACTTACCTGGCCATTGAATTCTTTAGTGGGTATAGTGATCAGACCTTTATGGTGAAGTGCATAGCCGATCATGCCAGGAACCAGAAAGATCAATACGGGCCAGACCTTTAAGAAACCGCCCCACAAAGCACCTCTGCGTGCGTTTTTAAGGTTTTTGGCAGCTAAGGTTCTTTGAACTATGTATTGGTCTGTACACCAGTACCAGATGCCGATTATAGGTGAGGCTATCATTACGCCGAGCCAGGGAAAATCGGGGTCAGACATTGAACGCCAAAGTGAAAAACGGGCAGAATTTTCTCTGCATACAGCTTGCAGCTCTCCCCAGCCGCCAAGTTTGCTCAATCCGAAATACGTGATAAATACCGAACCTATGATCAGGATTATTGCCTGGGCGGTATCTGTATAAACAACAGCCCGCAGACCTCCGAATACCGTGTAAATGCCTGTCAGTATAACCGTCGAGAAAGCACCAATCCAGAAAGCATTTTCCGGCGAACCGAAAGTATCAGGCAGTAAAGTCTGGAATACCAAAGCACCCGCGTAGACTGTCACCGAGACCTTTGTAAAAACATATGCAACCAATGAAACAACTGAAAGTATCCAGCGAGCTTTGGAATTAAAACGCTTTTCCAGAAACTCCGGCATAGTAAAAACACCGCTGCGATAATAAAAAGGTACAAATACCCAGCCTAACATTATCATAACCCACGCATGCAGCTCCCAGTGTGCCATTGCCATTCCGCTTGAGGCACCGTTGCCTGCAAGACCTACGATGTGTTCCGAACCAATGTTAGAAGCAAACAGCGAAGCACCAACCGCAAACCAACCTATGTTTCTGCCCGCAAGAAAGTAATCCTCGGAAGTGTTCTGCTGTTTCGAAGACCACCACACAACTGCGATAAGAATCAAAAAATAGCTTGCAAGTACCAGCCAATCCAGTCCAACAAGGGTGGTCGACATAATCATTCCTTCCAAATTCAAATTCGTTTACCATTTTATATACAATACCCCAGAATGCACTCGCAGGTGGTGACCCCACAACCATACCAACAGTTGCATCAGCCTATCGGGGCATAACATCTTTAATTAGTCCCCCGGAGCTCCATACAACATACTGAGAGATGTTAGCAAGAAAATACCATAAACAAGGGAAGCAAGGCCAACCAAAAAGACAATGTGAACTCGTTTGATTTTTATCTTTAACTTTACTAATTCTGCATCACCTTCATTTGTTTTTTTGTAAATTTCTCTATAAAAAATAATATTATCTGATATTGTAATGGGGTACAAATAAGTATATTTATAAGGAAATTCAGCATTACTTTTACGAAGATATCTAAAATATTTGGTTACTAAAATAAATAAATATGCGGACAACAAAAACTCTCCATAAAATATTCCATGGAATATATACCATATTATTGTCGTCATTTCCAACCACCTTACATCTGAAAATTACTGGTAATCTTTTTAAGTAATCTTGTCAACATATACATAGTTCTTTATACATAGATTTAACATATCTTACCATAATATCCACCACTTTTATTATCAAATTATTGTCAGATTGTTGGTAAAATGTCAACTTGTTTGTACCTGTTACTTAAAGTATCATACGCTGTTGCCCACGCTGCTGTTAATAGTGGAGCAACAAATAAAAAACCTACCAAATAAGGAACAATTCCAACTATCATATAAAAACTGCCTTTACTGCTACCTATATTTTCTAAACCAATGGCAAATGGCCATGTCATTGGAAAAAGAACCAAACTTATAAGTAATAGCAAAAACAATTTACTTTTGTAACCATCTGTGATTATGCTACTGAATTCTAAGGCTTTGTGAGGAGCAAGCTCTTTATCCATGGTGGCGAATATACTCAGTCCGTATTTTAAAACCCATATTATACCTGGGACTAAAAATAAAACCAACCCAATCAATAGAATAATAGTTGTTAGTATAGAAGTGAGCCACACTCTTAGAAAACAATAAAATCCAGTAAATATATCTAATAATTTAGCAGGATTCCCTCTTACCAATTGAAGTAATAAAAACCACCATCCTCCAGTCAGTGGAATTGAAATAAAAAAATTAATGAGTAATACAATATAACATCCAGAAGGTAAATGGGATATCAAGCCAGAAATAACATAGGTTGAAGCGTATATCACCGCTCCTGCAACCATCAGCTTTGGATTTTTATTAAATACAGACCACGCATGCATAAGCCAGTGTTTCACTGTCAACACGTCATTCTTCATAATTGCCTCTAAAATATAATTACTCTAAACTAAAATATACCATAATACTCTTAAGTTTAGTATGTATATAATTTCATAATACCAACGCTACTCTTTTTTAGGCGGCCAAAGTTTGTTAGCGATTATAAAAATCCAAAAAGCTATAACAATTCCCAACCAAAGTAATCCGATATAAAAAAAATATCCACTAAGTTGAATAACAAAACCACTGTCTACACTTTCTAAATAATCAGATTGATGACTACGATACATCCATAAGAGAAAATTATCAATACCAATTTTCATAGGACTGATCCAACCTATTGACAAGATAGCAATAATAATATTTCTTATTAATCTTAGAAAAACATTTTTTTTCTTCATAATCATGACAATCTCCCATCTGTTTGGCACATCAATCTTTAAAATTTTATAATTTTTGATAGCAACTTCTGTCAGCGATTATTCGTGTAGATAGAGGTTCCATTTCAGATAAGTATTCAATGCCTCACTAATTGCATCGGCAGTTTGGGAAATATTCAAAGCTACATGGTGCTCAAAGCCATTGTTGCAGATATACTTCATCAGAGACTGCATATTGGGTATCTGCAAAACTCCATACCCGCCGAAAGTTTCAAGCTGATCATCTGTGAAATTGCCTTGACCGATGTAAGCAGCTATTTTTCCGCTGACATCGTCAGTTGTTGTTCTGAAATATGTCACCGGGTTCGGTGCGATTCTTCCGACTATAGTGCCGAAAGTATTTTCCTTACCGACTGCCCCTGCGATTATCGCCTGGTAATCCATAGTTGTCGATTCGAAGAAAGATTTGGGCAAATTGCTGCAATGGAAAAGCACACATTTATTCGGATCCTTACCGTAATTATTGTTCCAGTCCAGTATTGCGCTGGCGCTTCCCGATGCAAGCTGTAAGATATACATCGCTAAAAGACCTGTCGTATCAACTTCGCAGGCAGCCGGGCAAAGCGATTCGCTGAGCATACTCATTATCGCGCAAGGCACTATGCCAAAATATTCCTCCATAGACGTCCAGCATTGAATCGTAACTCCAGCCAATTCATTTTCTCTGACAAATTCGTCAACAACCGTACCGAATTTTGCCATCTTAACAATAGTTTCTTCCGGCACATCTGAGGCATCGGTATATGCTTTTATCGTGTTAAGCTTGGCTTTTACATCATTAGCACTGAGTTTGGCTGCGCGACCGAAAATTTCAGAAAGGTCTATCGGCTCAACAGAAATGCCGTTGGCTTCGAGGATCTTCTCGCTGTATCGAACCGTATTAAAAGCCGCGGGCCTTGCGCCTATTGCACCGAATCTGACGTTTTTGAGCCGTTTAACAACCCTGCAAACCGCTGCAAATTTCTCAAGCTCAGATTTAAACTCATCTGAGTCGATCGCCACAGTATGGGAAGCTGTAAGAGAGTAATTTATGCCGGCCTGTCCGAG
>JAGLTN010000538.1 GCA_023135255.1 Planctomycetota bacterium | reverse complement strand
CGAGGCGGCATAATCGATATTTACGCGCCGCTTGTTTGCAACCAGGCCGGTCAGGTCCAGGATAACGCAAGTCAGGCTGCTAAAGCTGTCCGCATTGAGTTTTTTGACGATATCATCGAGAGCATTCGCCAGATCGATCTGGATAGTCAAAGATCCAGCGATAATCAGCAAAGCATTACAATTGTCTCGGTAGTTCCGCCGACCGGCAGCAAGCCGGAGATGCTGCTTAATGTCCTTGACGATGAGACTTTGATTATCACAGAGGAAGATATTGATATCGCTGAGGTGGCAAATGTCTTCGTACAAAGGTCGGATAATCCCGCAAAGCTATACGATTTTGCACAAATAACCAAAGCGTTTAAAAAATTCCCCAGGCTCAATATCAGCCGATTCGATACTACTGAAAAACAAGATGCTTTTAAAATAGAAGTTAAAAGTGTTCAGCGTTTTCAGCATAAAACAAGTGCCGTTTGGGCTGGTCACAAGGAAGCTCTTGGAGAATTGCTCGAAGCTTCAAAGCAGGGCAGCAGGGTACTTCTTTATTGTGAAACCAGTGCCCAGATAAAACGAGTTGGCGAAATAGTCAAACAGATAGCAGGGCGGGTCCCCGGTAAATTTAAGTTGCTAAATGGTTTTATTCATGGCGGTTTTGAACTTGAAAGCCTTAAGACGATTATTATTAGCCATCATGAGTTATTCGGTCAGCACACTTTAATGCGCAGACAAAGGCCTTTGCGAGCGTCCTTGCCGGTAGATAGTCTGACCGACCTGAATGTTGGTGATTATGTTGTCCACACCAGTTACGGCATAGGCAGATTTCGCGGCATAAATACGATCGAAGACAAGACAGGCTCAAATGAATATCTAACTATTGAGTATTCCGGCAAAGCTAAGATTCATGTCTCGGTCAACAACATATCGCTTATCCAGAAATTTATCGGCACATCACCTGTTAAACCAAAGCTGAGCAAAATAGGTTCAAAGCTTTGGCAAAAACAAAAAGAAAAAGTCACAGAATCTGTAAAGAGCCTTGCCGGCGAATTGCTTGAGTTGCAGGCAAAGAGAGAGGCGATGGGCGGTATAGAATATTCCGCAGATTCAAGCTGGCAGATGGAATTCGAACAGTCCTTTGCGTATAGCGAAACAGCCGACCAGTTGACAGCAATTGAGCAGATAAAATCTGATATGCAAAAACCCCTGGCGATGGACAGGCTTCTTTGCGGCGATGTTGGTTATGGCAAAACTGAAGTTGCGATGAGAGCGGCCTTTAAGGCTGTTGAAAACGGCAAACAAGTTGCGGTTCTTGTCCCTACTACTGTTTTATGTGTTCAGCACGGCAGGACTTTCAATGAGCGTTTTGCGGATTTTCCCATTACGATCGAAGTGCTGAATCGTTTCAAAACCGCAAAGCAAGCCCGTGATATTATAGATCGTACCAGGAAAGGCCGAGTTGATATACTAATCGGCACACATCGATTGTTGAGCAAAGATGTGGACTTCAAGGACCTTGGGCTTTTAATAATTGATGAGGAACAGCGTTTTGGCGTTGCACACAAAGAAAAGCTTAAAAAAATCAGAGCAAACATAGATATACTTATCATGACCGCGACTCCCATTCCGAGAACACTGCACATGTCATTGATGGGCCTGCGTGACATCAGCTCTCTTTTTACAGCTCCGCTTGACAGACGTGCGGTAGTGACAAGCGTAAACGCATATAGCAAAGATTTGATACGTAAAGCAATACTTCACGAGTTGAACAGGCAGGGGCAGGTTTTCTTTTTACATAACCGTGTTAAGACGATAGATAAAAAAGCATGGCAGATACGAAAGATTGCTCCCGATGCAAAAGTGACGGTTGCCCATGGTCAAATGAGAAAAAAAGAACTTGAAAATGCGATGATAGATTTTGTGATGGGCAAAACCGATGTTCTTGTCTGCACTACTATTATTGAATCGGGGCTGGATATCCCCAACGCTAACACGATATTGATCGACGAGGCTGACAGATTCGGTTTAGCTCAGCTGCATCAGTTGCGAGGTCGTGTCGGCAGGTACAAACACAGGGCTTATGCTTATATGCTTATGCCTTCAGCCCGGTCTGTTTCCCCGGTTGGAGCTAAGCGGTTAAAAGCGATTGAAGAATATTCTCATCTTGGCGCGGGTTTCAGGATCGCACTGCGGGATCTGGAAATACGTGGAGCTGGTAACATTTTAGGCCCGGAACAGTCGGGGCATATTCAGGTCGTCGGCTACCAGATGTATTGCCAGCTTCTTGCTGATGCGGTTAAAAAATTAAGAAATGAGCCTGTCGAAAAAGTGGTTTTGGCTAATGTTGATTTGGGTTTTGAAGCTTACATTCCGAAAAATTACATTTCTGTAAGCAGATACAGAATGGATGCGTACCGTAAAATTGTCGTTGCACAAAGTCAAACTGATCTTGACCAGATAAACAATGAGCTAAAAGATGTTTATGGCCCGGTTCCGGATGAAGTTGAAATGCTCCTTGAGCAAAGTATGATTAGATTAATTGCGGGCCAAGTCGGCATAAAGAACATAGTTGTTTCCGGCCAAAACCTAATTTTTTCCTTTGAAAATAGTACTCAAAGCAAAATAAATTCACTCTTTGCTACAGTAATCGGTAAAGTAACGATGGCAGATGCTAAGACCGTATATTTAAGGCTTGAAAAAAGTTATTTCACGCCCTCAACTTTGCTGGCTGTACTGCGAAAATTGTTCAAAAAGAAGCTCTGATCTTTAGAACTACCTTTTATTTTTTAGTCCGCTCAAACGTTTTTGTGGATTTTACAGTCGATTTGCCTTAAAATAATCCGACTGTTAGGTATATTGAAGTTTTTGCGTAAACTGGAGATTTGATTATGCGCATTTTTTGTTGGATATCGATTTTGGTGTTATTATTTGCTTTAGGTTGTGGAAGTAAAAGCACTAAGCCGAGATTTACCGAAGAGGAAATGGAAAATATTCCTCTCGTCGAAAAAGAAAATTTACCTGAAGCCAGCGGCGGATTTGTCCTCTCTGTTGCCGGCGAGACTCTTACCAGTGATGAAGTGGTTGCTCCGTTAGTGGAACCTTATAAAGAACTTGCACAAGCAAGAACACTGGAGCAGTTAAAAACCCAGGCTCAACAAGGCGTTAAAGTTTCGGTTATAAATAAAATCGCCAATATTCTGCTCTATAAAAAAGCCAAAAAAGAGCTTGGCGACCAGGCTGATGATATGCTCGAAAAGGCAGTGAAAACAGAGACACGAAAATTCATCGTAAGCTTTAACGGCGACTATTCAAAAGCAGAAGAAGAGCTTAAAAAAATGGGAATGGACTGGGTTGAATTTCGTCAGTATCAGGAAAAAATGATACTAAGCCAATCTTACCTTGCTAAACAACTGCCCGACAATGAAAAACCTATTATGCATAGTGAGCTCAAGGAATATTACCAGAAGAACAAAGAAAATTTTGCAGTAAAAGGTCTGGTCAGGTATAGGCTTATTGATATAGATATTAATAAACTTCAGCTTACAGACCCGAATCAGGATCGATCTGAGCAAGGCAAAAAATTTGCTGATGAGATTATAACCAAAGTTAAAGCAGGTGGGAATTTTGCCCAGCTTGCAAAAGAATATTCTAACGGCCCATGGGCATATAAAGGTGGATTGCGCGAGCAGGAAAAAATAGAATCTCTCAGGCCCCCTTACGATGTTCTGATTAAGATGGTAGATCAGCTAAAGCCCGGTCAGGTTACAGAACCTGTAACTAAGGGAGGTCATATATTTATTCTGAAGCTGGAAGAAAAAATCACCCCTTCTGTTGAGCCTTTTGAAAAAGTGCAGAAAAAGCTGGAAGCTATGATAATGTTTGATCGTCAGAAAGAGGCTATAAACAGGCTTAACGATAAAATAGTTGAGCAGGCAAAGCTTACAGACCTCGATAGGTTCATTGATTTTTGCCTTAACAGAATATACTTGCAGAACAGCATGTAAGCAATTTTCGGAGATGAATAAAACTAATGCAGATAATCGCACATGGCATAGATCTGGTTGATTTTCCTCGTATAGAGAAAATGGTTGAAAAACACAATGACCGTTTTCTTCAGAGGGTCTTTACTGAAAAAGAAATATGCTATGCGAAAAAAAATAAGAATTATATAGAAAAGCTGGCGGGTAGATTTGCCGCTAAAGAAGCTGTTTTAAAATTAATAGGTACAGGCTGGCGAGGCAAGATCGCATGGACAGATATTGAGGTTGTTAATGACAGCCTTGGCAGACCCGAAGTGGTCATTACTGGAGAAGTAAAAAAGCTTGTTGAGCAATCCGGCATTGAGCAGATAACTATTAGTATCACTCATACCGCAAATTTTGCGATTTGCTCAGCTGTAGCTTTGAGAAATACAGATGGATAAGAAAAAATTTGACTGCATTGTAATAGGAGGCGGTCATGCCGGTGTTGAAGCAGCACACGCAGCTGCGAAAATGGGAGCGAAGACAGCCCTTTTAACTATCAGCAAATCAACAATTGCTGTTATGAGTTGCAACCCCGCTGTCGGAGGACTTGCAAAAGGACAGATTGCTCGCGAGATCGATGCTTTAGGTGGCGTGATGGGCTTGGCAACAGATGCTGCCGGTATTCAGTTCAAGATGCTGAACCGTTCTAAAGGCCCAGCAGTGCATGCACCCCGCGCCCAGACAGACAGGCACAGATATCAAAAATGGATAGAAAACTATCTTACCCAGATGGAAAACCTGACCATTATCGAAGCCGAAGCAACAGATATCCTGGCTGAAGACAGCAAAGTCGTCGCTGTCAAAGATAAACAGGGTAATGTCTATAAAACCCCAACCGTTATAGTAACAACCGGCACTTTCATGAAAGGCCAAATGTATATAGGCGATCACTGGTGGGATGGTGGTCGAATAGATGAGCAGGCAAGTAGCAATCTTTCTGATAGTCTCGCCAGGCTTGGTCTTGAGGTTGAAAGGCTTGCAACCGGGACGCCGCCGAGGCTTTATGCAGAAACGATAAACTATGACGGTCTTGAAAAACAGCTTGGTGACGCCAACCCTGAGCCTTTTTCATTTATGAATGACAAGATCGAAATAGAGCAGGTGCCTTGCTGGATTACTTACACTAATGAAAAAATTCATCAGCTGCTTGTTGATAATATGCACCGCGCCCCGATTTCCCTTGGTGCAATAAAAGGAACCAAACCACGCTATTGCCCAAGCATTGAAGCAAAGATGTTGGCATACCCCGACAAAACAAGACATCGTATTTTCCTTGAGCCCGAAGAGAGGGAAATAAAGATAATTTATGCTAATGGTCTTTTTACTTCCGTACCTAAGGATGTTCAGGACCAGATGCTTAAACTAATGCCAGGCACAGAAAATGTAAAAATTCAGCGTTATGGCTACGGAATCGAATACGATTATTGTCCGCCTCATCAGCTACGTCCATGGCTGGAGACACGGAAAATATCAGGTCTGTTCCTTGCTGGTCAGGTTAATGCCACCAGCGGTTATGAAGAAGCAGCGGGGCAGGGGATTATTGCTGGTATAAATGCTGTTTTGAAATTGCAGAATAAGGAGCCTTTCGTTTTAGGCAGGAACCAAGCTTATATAGGCGTTATGATCGATGATCTGCTGACAAAGAATATTGATGAGCCTTACCGGATGTTTACCTCTCGTGCTGAATACAGATTGCACTTGCGAGCTGATAATGCTGACAGAAGGCTCACTGAACTTAGCAGGGAAGTAGGTTTGGTAGATGACAAGAGATGGCAACGATACCAAAATAAAATCAAGGGCATCGAAAAGCTAAAAACAACAGCCAAGCAAATTCGCATCGATGGACAAACTATCTGGGACCAATTGCGCAGGCCTGATAGTGACATATCTCAAAAGCTTGCCGATATTGACGAAGTAAAAGCCCTTGCCCTTGACAGATTTCAGATCGAAGCAGTTGCAATAGATGTCAAGTATGAAGGGTATCTGAAAAAGCAGGATAGGCTTGTTGCTGGTTTCAAAAATCTGGAAAAGCAGAAATTGCCCGCAGATATTGATTATGAAACAGTTGAGCACCTGCGAAGGGAAGCAAAACAAAAGCTTAATATCTTCAAACCGGCAACCCTAGGCCAGGCAAGCAGGGTCAATGGTGTTACGCCCGCTGACATTACAGTCATAAGGATTCATTTAAAAAAGTATTGCAGTTAATCGCAGGTTGTCTTTGGTATGAC
>JAGLTN010000537.1 GCA_023135255.1 Planctomycetota bacterium | reverse complement strand
AGCTGATGTTCGAGACGCAGATGGGGGCAAATGCAGATGACAGCATGACGCTTTACCTGCGACCTGAAACTGCACAGGGAATTTTTGCGAACTTTAAAAATGTGCTGGACACAACAAGAGTGGATATGCCCTTTGGAATTGCACAGATCGGCAAGAGCTTTAGAAATGAAGTGACCACAAAAGCGTTTACTTTCAGAACAAGAGAATTTGAGCAGGCGGAAATGGAATTTTTCTGTGAGCCTGGAACTGATGAAGATTGGTACGAAAAATGGAAACAGGCAAGAATGCAGTGGTATCTCGACCTGGGGATCAAAAAAGAGAACCTGCGTTTCCGTGACCATGACCCTGATGAGCTGGCACATTATGCAAAGGCATGTGTCGATGTCGAATATCTGTTCCCATTCGGATCAGGTGACTGGCAGGAGTTGGAAGGCATTGCAAACAGAACCGATTATGACCTGCGTCAGCATCAGAGAGGTATGCGTGCGATCAATGACTGGTTCGAGAACGAAGGCGACCTTACGAAAGTTCACCTCAGAGATGAGCCGGAAGATTATAATAAAGGGCCGCTTTCATATTTCGATCAGCAGAACAATAAAAGATATATTCCTTATGTGATCGAACCTTCTGCTGGTATCGACAGGAGCACTTTGGCGTTTCTGGTTGATGCTTATGACGAAGAAGAGGTTAATGGCGAGACAAGGAATCTGCTTCGGTTCCATCCATCATTGGCACCTACTAAGGTAGCGGTATTTCCGCTGTTCAAGAAAAAAGGGATGCCGGAGATGGCACATAAGATTTGTAATAGTTTCAGAAAATATTTCACCTGTTTCTATGACCAGAAAGGTGCTATAGGAAGACGTTACCGCAGACAGGACGAAGCGGGCACGCCTTATTGTGTTACGGTTGATTTTGACAGTATCGATGATAACGCGGTAACGGTAAGAGACCGTGACTCCATGGAACAAAGCAGGATTTCAACTGATAACCTACTGGAATATCTAAGAGGAAAGCTGGAACTATGAACTACGCAGACAGAGTTTTAATCGCAGACCTTAAGAGGCATGTGGAAAAAGAAGTAATGCTGGCGGGCTGGTTGTACCGTAACAGACCAAGCGGCAAGGTACAGTTCCTTACTCTTCGTGATGGTAGCGGACTTTGCCAGTGCGTTATAGAAAAAGGCAAAATCGATGACGACTTATTTGACAAGATCAAACATCTTGGGCAGGAATCTTCTTTGGCTATCACCGGTACTATACGCGAGGAACAGCGCAGCGTCGGCGGATATGAAATGGCAGTGACTTCTGCTGAAATAATATCAGAATCGAAAGATTATCCGATTACACCCAAAGCTCACGGCATAGATTTCCTGATGAAAAACCGCCATCTGCACCTTAGAAGCCAAAGGCAGTGGAACATATCCAGGATACGCCATACGGTTGTTGATTCTATAAGAAGATTTTTCAATGATGACGGTTTTACGCTGGTTGATACGCCGATATTTACAACTATGGCAGGCGAAGACGCAAGTTCACTTTTCGAGGTCGATTATTTCGGTGAGCCATTGCACCTGACCCAGACGGGCCAGCTATACCTGGAAACCGCAGCAATGAGTCTTGGCAAAGTGTATTGTTTTGGACCAACATTTCGAGCTGAAAAAAGCAAGACAAGAAGACACCTTACCGAGTTCTGGATGGTTGAGCCGGAAGTCGCATTTGCCGGTCTTAAAGAATTGCTGGAACTGGCGGAAAATTTCGTTTCTTTCATCGCGAAAAACGTATTGGAGAAAAACAGGGCTCAGCTTGAACAGGTCGGCGCCAACATTGAGCTTCTGGAAAAGATCAAACCGCCCTTCTACAGGCTGACCTATAGCCAGGCTGTTGATATCCTGACCGGCCCAAAAACAAAAGATTTCATGGCAAAACAGCTTGAAGAATTCCACCAGCAGAAAAAGCAGATCGAAGAGCGGCTAAGTCAGCTTGAAAAAGAACAAAAAGGCTCTATAAAACAATGGAAGCGGGAGAAAAATGCCGCGGAAATTATCGAGATCAAGGCAGACCTTTCTGAAGTTGAAACTAAAATAGAGAATAATCCGAAACATGCTCAGCTTGCTGCTGATTTTAAATGGGGCAAAGATCTGGGCGGCAGCGATGAAACTATTATCTCAATGATGCACGACAAGCCTGTCTTTGTTACTCATTATCCGAAAGAAGCCAAGGCTTTTTATATGAAAACTGACCGCAGCGATGACAGAGTTGTTGAAAACTTTGATATGCTGGCTCCGGAAGGGTTCGGCGAGATCATCGGCGGCTCCGTAAGAGAAGACGATTATGATGTCCTCGTCGCCAGAGCTAAAGATATGGGATTTAAGCCTGAAGATTATGACTGGTATCTCGATCTGAGAAAATACGGGTCAGTGCCTCATGGCGGATTTGGCTTAGGAGTTGAAAGAACCGTTGCCTGGATGGCAAGTGAAAAACACATCCGCCAATGTATCGCATTTCCAAGAATGATGGACAAAGTTTATATCTAAATTATTTCACAAATGAACGTAACTGGTTGGTTATGAGTGGCAAGACGCTGGTTTAACGAGTCGAAGGTGATAAAATGCCTCTTTCGAGAATAGCTTATTAGTTAAAAAAATAAGGGACGTTAAAATGCTTAAGGGCAATGCAATTATAGGCCAATCAGGCGGACCAACATCGGTTATTAATTCATCTTTGGCAGGAATCATCGATGCAGCTAAAGGATTTGAAAGTATCGATAAAATTTTGGGGATGCGTTTTGCGATCGAAGGATTTATGCAGGGCAATGTTATTGACCTGGGGGCAGAATCAGAGCAAACAATTGATGGGCTGAAAGGTACGCCAGGCAGCGTTTTGGGGTCATGCAGGCACAAATTGCAGGATGAAGATTTGCCTGTGATACTCGATATGCTGAAAAAATACGATGTCCGGTATATGTTTTTGGCGGGCGGCAATGATACGATGGATACGATCCACCGGATAGAAATGTATGCGAAACAGCAAGGGTATGAAATGGTTGGGATCGGTGTGCCTAAGACGGTTGACAACGATCTTTTCGGGACAGATCATACGCCGGGCTATGGCAGTGCAGCGAGGTATGTTGCGATAAGTGTGATGCAATCGGGGATACTGGCGAGGGATATGCAAAAGGTCGATAAGTTTGTGATTATGCAAACCGTTGGCAGAGAAGCGGGCTGGCTGGCGGCTGGAGCAGCGGCAGCTAAGAAAGCACCGCAGGATCCGCCTCATATACTTTGTCTGCCTGAGAGAGCTTTCGATAAGGATAAAATTCTGGCAAAGGTTAAGGAGTGTCAGGAGAAGTTCGGATTTGTTTCTATCGTATGCGGTGAAGGGATTACGTTTGCCGATGGCACGCCTGTATCATCAGCACAGAGTAAGGATAAGTTTAATAATGTGGAATTCGGGGCAATGGGCGGAGCAAGCGCAGCTATGGCTTTGCATAAAATGATATCCGATGAGTTCAGCTTTAGAGGCGAATTTCAGATAACAGAATCTCTTACGATGTGTGGTGCGGATCGGGCGAGCAGGGTGGATATTGAGGAGGCATATATGGCGGGTGCAGCGGCGGTTGGGCTTGCTAAGCAAGGTAAGACTGGGTTGATGGTGACATTGGAAAGAGAATCGAATAGGCCTTATAAATGTGTGACAGGTGAGGTTGCTTTAAACGAAGTGGCTGTAAAAGCCAAACCAATGCCTGATAACTATATTACGCCGGAAGGGAATTTTGTGACTGATGAGTTTATCGAATATCTTCGACCATTGGTTGGAGAGTTGCCTGAGTATGCGAAACTTTCATATAAAAAAGTTTAAGAAAAGGAAAAGCTTTCATGAAGAAGCAGGAAAATTACACAAAGTTTGCTTTAGTAAATGAGATGTTCGAAGCGGTGGATGTTATCAAGGATTTTCATGCTGGTGATACCGAAGGTGTTATCGATGAAATCAAAAAAACATCCCGGCTGTTCTTTACCGGTGAAGGGTCGAGCAGAACATTTCCTTCTAAGAACGCGATAGAATACGGCAGGAAGTGCGGGATGGCGTTGGATATGGCTTCTGAAGGATCGTATCAGGCGTGCGAATATGACCTTAACAGCTTTGTGGTTTTTGCTGCTTCTAATAGTGGCAAGACGAAAGAGACGCTGACACTTTTTGATGGTCTAAAAACTAAAAACCATTCTAATTTGTATGGTCTGACGGCAAATAAGAATACGCCTTTGGAGCAGTTCTGCAAACAGACTTTTGTGTTAGGCTGTGGGTCGGAAGATGCTATCGCCGCTACTAAAAGTTCGGTGGAGCAGGCGTTGTTTTACCAGTCACTGCTGGCAAAGACCGCTGGGGGTGAACTGAAAAACCTGGACAAACTTGCGCCGGCTTTTGAAGAGGCTTTGACTGTTGATATCCCTGTTGAGCTTACCAAAGCGTTGGCTGGCGCGGAGACAATTTATTTTGCCGGTAGAAATAACGGGCTGGCAGAAGAGCTGGCTGTTAAGGTTAACGAAATAGTCCGCAAGAAAAGCGATTACCTCGAAGGGACATCTTATATGCACGGGATACAGGAAGTTATGAGCCCGAAAGATGTTGTCATTCTGATAGATCCGTATCGAAGTGAGCTGAAAAAAACGCGGGAAATCATGATCGACCAGGTTGGCTTGAAAGTCTTTGTTATCGCGATGGAAGATACGATGTTTCCGACTATTAAGGTGGCTGAGCTTGGTGAATTGACAAACTATTTATATCTGGCAGTTGGTTGGAATGTGCTGGTCGAAGCGGGGATAAATTTGGGGATCGATCTTGATAAGGCTGAGCGTGCGCAAAAAGTCGGGAATGTTTTCGGCAGTTGATTTTTAGATAAAACGTTTTTTATCTTCTCTGGATAGCGATTCATTAAGTGATCCGCTACGAAAGCCCTGCATATCTAAAGCCACATATTTAAAACCCAGGGATTTGAGTTTCTCGCAAATTTGCTCTCTGCTGGAAAGAGCTTTATCCATTTGTACCGGCAACACTTCAATGCGTGCCATACCACCATGATGGCGAACGCGGAACTCGACAAAGCCAAGCTGCCGCAGATAGCTTTCAGCCTCTTCAACCTGTTTAAGACGCCCAGCAGTTATTTCAATGCCATAAGCAACCCTCGAAGCCAGACATGGCGACGATGGCATCTCGGCGGTGGGCAGATTCAGTTGCCTGCTGAGTTGGCGAATATCTGATTTTGACAGGTTTGCGTCGAGGAGAGGACAAATCGTAGATTGCTCTTTAACCGCACGGCCGCCGGGGCGGAAATCTTTTTCATCGTCAGCATTGTTGCCGCAAAGGATGTTTTCAAAGCCAAATTCATGTACAGCTTTTTTTATTTCTGTCAGAAGATGAACCTTGCAATGATAACAGCGGTCGGGTCTGTTAGCAACGTAATCAGGATCGGATATTTCGTCTGTAGGGACTTGTATAAGCTTTACTGCTAATGAGTCTGCAAAATCAATCGCTGTTTTTCGCTCGAATTCGGACTGGGATGGACCGACAGCGTAGCAGGCTAAGACGTTTGCAGGGGTTAGTGTGTCGGCTGCTACTTTTAATAAAAGAGAGCTGTCGACGCCGCCTGAAAAGGCTATTGCAACTTTTCCAAGCCTGGTCAGGCTTTGCTTTAACGAATTGTATTTTTTCTGTAAATCCACAAAAGCTATATTACTCTTTCAGACCTGTAAAATCAACATGGTGTTTTTTATTCTCTTTTATCAGCTGATCCCATGTTATTGTTGTTCGTCTTGCCGCGGCTTCTCGGCCCAGGATGCAGGCGAGGTTAGAGTTTACGCTTGTCTCGACTGTAGGATTATCAAATTTGCCTTTAGTAATGTCGTTGTAGAAAGTGTTTATGTTCTGCTCGGGTGCCCAGATGTAGAGGTTTTCGGTCGCTCCGCCTCTGTATTGGAGTTTGCCGCCGTGAATCCAACTTTTACCGGTGGCATAACGTGCTTCCATCATATCGTTAACACCGAAAACGTCGCAGCCGCAACGGAAGTCGCTTAAATTATTAACGTGTTCGCCTGAATAGTTCATTATGAGGCGGTCGCCGGAAAACTGATATGTCATCGAAAAAGAATCTTGCGAATTGCC
>JAGLTN010000536.1 GCA_023135255.1 Planctomycetota bacterium | reverse complement strand
GCGAAATTATTTGTTCCGTCGATGGGGTCGATTATCCACCATATCGGCTCAGGGCTGCGGGGGGCGAGTTTGAACATTTTTCCATTTTCGCCTTCTTCAGCAATAAAACCATGGTCGGGGAAATTCTCTTTTATATGGTCGATGATTATTTTCTGACATTCGCTATCAGCCTGGGTAACCAGCTCAACGTTGTTTTTGACCGATACTTTGAGAAAATTTATTTCCTCCGCTGCCTTTTGCCCTGCGAGCCTGGCGGCGACTGTTGCTGTTTCCAGAATTACCCGGAGGTCATTTTGTTCTAAAGCCATATTTATCCTACCTTTGTCAGCTTGACATTATTTGTTAATTACTTTATTCTAACGTAGTTATGCCGACAAGCCAACAAATAATTGAAAGTAAGATTTTTTCTCACGCCACGGTCAGGGTTCGATTGAAATGCGGGCT
This sequence comes from Planctomycetota bacterium, assembly GCA_023135255.1. GTDB lineage: Bacteria > Planctomycetota > Phycisphaerae > Sedimentisphaerales > Anaerobacaceae > JAGLTN01. Next base: position 2,199 of record JAGLTN010000536.1, on the reverse strand, counting down.
GACAGCATTGGTTCTGGCGAGTTTGTGGACAATTTTCTTTTTGGGGGCAAGGGGGCAGGTTGATATTGGTCGCTGGTTTGACCCATGCGGGTTTAAACAGAATTATAATCTGCCTTGTCCGACGTGCGGAATAACTACCTCGGCGATATATTTTTCGCAAGGCAGGATACTGAAGTCGTTCTATGTTCAGCCTGCGGGCGGGTTTATTTGCAGTATACTTGCGATTATGTTATTTTTCGCTTTTTTTACAGCTGTTTTTGGTATATATTTTAGGTTTTTAGGTAGTTTCCTGGCTGAAATTAAAATAAAATACGTGTTTCTGGTTTTTATAATTGTTATTCTGGGTGGCTGGGCAGTGGTTTTTGCCAGAGCGGTTGCGGAAAAAGGGCAGTACTGATATTTTAAATTTTTGTGGAAGATAAAATGAGAAAAGTTAAGTTTTTTCTTACACTGGTGTTATTAGCAATAACATCTGGTTGTATATCGTCTGACTGGGAAAAACCTATAATTGCTGAATATGACCTGAGCAAGGATACGGATAAGCAGGTTATAGTTTTTGTCGAACAGCCTGGGTGGCTAAACGCTGAAGATAATCTGCAGTATTATATTACACGCGCATTCAGCTATCAGCTTATTAACAATGTAGGCTTTGAACCCAAGATGATAATACCATACGCGGAATTGTCCGATTACAGGAGTAAGCTGAAAGACGCTTCGATGCGTTCGCCTTTAAATATCGCAAAGGGTATGAATGCGGATTTGGCGATATTTGTTAAAGTCGATGGATATCATCTTTATGATATGGACGCGACGGGATTTTATAAGGGGTATCTGGCGGCGCAGGTACTGCTTGTTGATGTTGAGACGAAAGAAAAGCTTTGGCCTAATAATGCTAAGAGCAAAAACTTAAAAGTTGCGGTCGATATCGAAAGCCGAGGCCGAGATGCTGCGGTGAAAAGACTTACAGGAGCATTGGCGCATTGCAGTGTCAGGTACCTGTACGATTGTCTAAAGAAAAGATTCAAAATATCAGAAGACAGAACTTCCCTGGGATGGGGAGACCAATAAAATTTATAACATTTTTTATGGAGTGTTGCGATGATCAAGATTTTAATTTCAGACAAGCTTGCACAAGAGGGCATTGACCTGCTTAATTCGATGGATGGTGTTGAAGCAGTTGTAAATACCGGTCTTAGTGAGGATGAATTGGCAGGGATTATTGGTGACTATGATGGACTGATCGTCAGAAGTGCCACAAAAGTTACCCCGAAGATACTGGAAAGTGCAACCAAACTTAAAGGCATTGCGCGTGCCGGTGTTGGTGTCGATAATATTAATATTCCGGAAGCTACCAAAAGAGGTGTAATCGTTATGAATACGCCCGGCGGTAATACCTTAAGTGCCGCTGAGCATACAATAGCTTTGATGCTGGCGATGAGCAGAAATGTTGTTCCAGCCTGCAACTCTCTTAAAGACGGCGCCTGGGACAGGAAAAAATATATGGGCAGTCAGCTCAATGGTAAAATTCTTGGTGTCATCGGTATGGGCAGGATAGGGATGGCTGTTGCCAAGATGGCGAGCGGTTTTGATATGAAGGTAATCGGTTACGATCCACTGGCTGCACCACCTGAGGCTGAGAAGCTCGGCATTGAGGTTACCGAAGATTTGAATAAGATATTTACAGATTCAGATTATATCAGCGTTCATGTGCCGAGGAATGAGCAGACTTTGAATATGATAGATGCCCAGCAGTTCAAAATGATGAAGCCTACTACCAGGCTGGTGAACTGTGCGCGAGGCGGGATCATTAACGAAAATGCACTTTACGATGCGTTAGAAAATAAGGTTGTAGCGGGTGCGGCTTTGGATGTGTTCCCGACTGAGCCTCCGGAGAATACTCGTTTTTCAGGGATCGCAAGCTGTCTTGTAACGCCTCACCTTGGTGCAAGCACTCAAGAAGCGCAGATCGAAGTGGCTGTTGAAGCAGCGCAGATCCTTGCGGATGCTATTAAGGGCGGTTCTGTCAGAAATGCTCTCAATGCACCATCGAGCAGCGGTACGGCACCGGCGATAGTTGTTAAGTATGGTGAACTGGCAAAGAGAATAGGTGCTCTGCTTAGCACAATTACTACGGGACAAATTAAAAGCGTTGAGGTTCAGTATCGTGGTAAGATAGCAGAGATGGACGTTGCATCGGCG
>JAGLTN010000535.1 GCA_023135255.1 Planctomycetota bacterium | reverse complement strand
AAAAACTATATAAACTTGTATTTTTCGCTCGCTGCGGTTAAATTTATCATAACGCCTTTAGTGGCATTTTTGATCATTTATATTTTGGGAATAACAGGGCATAAGTTAAATGAGCTTGTAAGGAATGTTATTATTGTGATGGCAGTTACACCGAGTGCGGTAATAATGGTGATGATGAGTAATGTTTTTGATCTTGACAGCAAGATGGCAAGTGCTTTGTGGGTTGTTAATACTGCGGTTTTTGCTTTGGTTGTTGTGCCGATATTGTTTTTTATTTTTAACTGAAAAGGGTTTTGAAAATGGATTACGTTGTTATCATGGCAGGCGGGACAGGTAAGAGGCTTTGGCCTTTGAGCAGAAAAAAAAGACCGAAACAGGTTTTAAAGATACTTGAGGGTGAGACTTTGCTTCGTCGCTGTTTCCAGAGGCTGTCTCCTATGTTTGACAGCCGAAATATAATCGTTCTTACAAACTCTCAATATGTCGATACTGTCAGAAAGAATCTGCCTGAGCTTCCCTTTAATAATGTGATCGCAGAGCCGGCGGTTCGTGATACCGCGGGGGCGGTCGGTTTGGCGGCAACTGTTTTGACAAAATATAATCCTGAGGCTACGATGGCGGTAGTGACAGCAGATCAGCTTATCGAACCGGCAGAGGTTCTTCAAAATGCCATAAAAGAGGCTCTTAGATTTGTAAATGAGATCCCTGAAAATATAATTACTTTTGGAATAACACCTACTTACGCAAGTACGCAATTCGGATATATAAAATGCGGCGAGCAAGTGAGCGACAGCGGGATTTGCAAGGTTGAAGAGTTTAAAGAAAAACCAGACGCTCAAACGGCGACAGGATATTTAAAAGACAAGAATTATCTGTGGAATGCGGGTATGTTTGTGTGGAAGGCTAAGACGGTACTTTCGCTTATGAAAAAATTTCTCCCTGAATCGACAGAGCCTTTGGAAAACATACGCAAAGACTGGGATGGACCTAATCAGCAGCAAGCTCTTAAGGACTGGTTTGTGAAACTGCCTAAG
>JAGLTN010000534.1 GCA_023135255.1 Planctomycetota bacterium | reverse complement strand
TCAGGAATCTGAATACCTATGCTGTGAGCAGCCTGCATAAGATTTAATCCGCCCATGTGTCCATAAGCAAGTATTGCTGTTGCTTCATTATCAATTACGGTTTCTTGTAAAAATTTTTCTGCATTATCATAATGCTTGTCATGTCCTGGGATGGCTTTAAGGCCATTGTTTTTTAATGTCTCAAGATAACAATTATGTCTATCATCAATACTTCTATGCCCAACAAGCGGAACCCCAAAAGGTTGAGCATAGGCAATTTTGTGGTTCCCAACTTCGATCAAATGTTTTATCGCTAATTCTGTTCCGCCAATGTCATCAGGGATTATGGATAAACCGTTATCTCCAGCAGGACCATTGACTACGACATATGGAATTCTGAAATCTTCTAATTCTTTCATTGTTGTGGGAGTGCACTTAGCAAGAACTATAACACCACCTACTCTCCAGCTGGGAAGTTCGCTTTCTTTGTCAGGATGCGAAGACATGTCCACAGTGACATCAAAAACATCTGAGGCCTCTTCAAGTACTTTTGTCATGGTATTAACCACGGTCTGATAAATGTTACCAATGTCGCTAAGAGCATGATATCCACCGACAACATGGATCATTCGCATGTCTTGAAGGGTTAGGCTCCTAGCAACAAGATTCGGACGATAATTTAGCTTTCGTACAACCTCAAGTACTCTTTTTCTAACTTCCTCTTTAACAGAAAACCCATTGCCAAGTTTGTTGTTTATAATGCGGCTAACTGTTGATTTACAAACACCTGCTTCCTTTGCAACATCATTTAGAGTCGTAACTTTATTCTTCATAATTAGACCTTGTTATTATAATAGAAAATCCTTCTCAAACCCAAATAATATTCGTTAACCATGAATTAGTCATTAGTAAAACAGCTTTTATTAAATATTTTTAAAAATAAAATGCACTCATATCTCGAATGATTTTATCTGGAAAATTTCAAAGAATATATTTCAATCGTTCCCAATTCTTGTCCGCCATGAAGGCAGATTGAAACTCCTTTTAGTGCATTCATATTAACCCGTTTGCTACCTTTTTGATTGCCCCAGGCTTTTCTTTCAAGCAGATCCTTTAAATGCATTGTATAGACTTTTCTTTCGCCATTGCCGGATTGGGTCTTAAATATAAAAGATTCGCCATCATCGCCAGCTGATCTGTCATACTTCTCAAGACCAGCAGTATCAACTCCTGCCTCGTCCACTACAACATTAAATGTGACATTTTCGGGTATTTTAGCATCAAGAATCAGCATGGAATATCCATCAAGATTGGAAGCAGGCCTTTTAGTATTTTTAATAGCAAATATTTCAGGACCAGAAAATGATATTCCACACCCCCATTCCTTACCGGTGTTGTAATCCACAGCCAAAGAGTTTGAATTCATCTTAGACAATCTAATCTCAGCATCAGCAGCTTTGAAGATTCCCGGTGCTTCAACTGTTTTTACTTTCAACAAGTCAACAGAAGCCGGTTTTTCTGGATGCTGGCCTATTTCAAAAACAACTTTAGGTCTTGGGGGAAGCTTTGTTGGAGCTTTAATATTTGACTGTGCGTGAATCTTCATAAGCACTGAATTGGTTTGTTTCATTATATTTAACAACTCAGCGTAAGGCTTATTATATATATCAACAATTCCATAATTTGAATCTTCACCATCAAATCTACCTTGCGGCGACTGATCCGTAAATTCAAACCAATGCGTACCGATAACCATCGAGTGCTCAAACATTGCCTTATTGTATTTCATGTACCTGTTTGCTCTTTCCGCCTGGGTTTTAACAACGGTGCCGGCACCTCTTGAATTAGGACATCCGCTCTGATTCTCTTCTGCACGCCAGGAATACTCCGTTATCATAACAGGCTTTTTGCCACTTAAAATATAATATTTTATGAGCATCTCTTCATCAGGCTCTGAACTTATCTGGTAATTATTGTAAGACAAAACATCACAATATTTACCACAGGCTTTAATTACAGATTCAGGGGCTCTGCCTGCGAACCTGACACCAAGGATTAGTTTTCCCGGGACCATTTCTCTGACGACTTCTGAAGATATCCTAAAAAACTCTTCAGCTACATAACTTGTAAAATCTGACCTGTCCTTTTGCGTATTATCGTTTAAACAGCTTCTGCTAAATGAAACATTTATATCATCCCATGAATTTAATTTTCTGCCCCAGGCTGCTGAAAAGGCCTTTGTAGTTTTGTATTTATTAATGAAAAAATCTTTAACTTTTTGACGTGCAGGGTCATTTTTATCAAGCTCTAAAGCGACTTCTAAAAGTGTATAATTAGGGATATCATCCCAGCCTGATTTGCCATACCATGCCATTTCATTATCCAGAAAAAAGCCCATCACGTTTTCTAAAGATTTATATCTGTTGAGCATGTTTTTGATATTGACTCTGACTTTATCTTCAAAACCAGGGCGAATGCTTTCAAGGCATCTTTCTCTGGCATAGTCTGCAACATATAAGCAAATCGTATTGTAAAGTTTGCTATCTGACAAATTTGGATCCGACCACGAACCGATGGTATTAAATCCATTATTTACAAGAAGTTTATTTACCGATTTCTTCCAGCCTTCAAGGTTTCCGTTAAATACAGAATTTAATGCATCGTAATAAACTGTATTCGGTTTTGGTCGCCATGCTGTATGTGTTATATTATTTATTCCAATAGATAGGAATTTCTTCCCTTGCGGATCAACAAACCAGAATTTTTCATTTTCATCCTGAATGACTTTAAAGCTTTTAACCAACTTTTTGCATGTAGTTTTTTGGGCTGCCGAGCACAAAGACTTGCCCTGACATAAATAGTTTGATGTTAAAATTAACAACAAACAAACAAGGATAATATTTTTAAATTTCATCATTTTCAGCATCACAAATCTACTTTGCTCCAAGAGTTATCAACTATATTTAAAAACAACCAGCGGTAAGTATTTCACATAGTAACCGGTTGCTAATATAATATTTTTACAGGTTTTTGTCAAGGAATTATTGACAGTTTACAGAAATTATCTATACTGACCCTTAATTGCATAGGATTAGAACACTGGTGGCAACTAGTTATAAAACTTGGAAATGAGGTAAAAATGAGCAAGATGAAACATTGTATTACTGCTGCCGGGGATCGTATTGCTGTTCCTCAGAAAATTGCATACGCTCTGGGCATGTTAGTTAATAATCTCCAGGCTGCTGCGTTGCCTGCCATGGTTGTTATTCTGAATCTAGGCCTTGGCATGGATCCGTTACTGGTTGGTATCATCGGAGCTGTTCCTCGAATTTTTGATGCTGTTTCCGATCCCGTTATGGGGTATATTTCTGATAACACACGAACCCGATGGGGCCGACGCAGGCCTTATATTTTTGTCGGTGCGATTCTTTCTGGGATCATCTTCGCGTTGATGTGGCAACTTCCGGAAGGGCACAGCCAAAGTTTCTATTTCTGGGTCTTTATGGCAGCATCAATTTGCTTCTTTCTAGCCTATACTGTCTATGCGACTCCTTTTGTAGCTTTTGGTTATGAAATGACGGCTGATTACCATGAACGAACGCGATTGCACGCCTTTGTCAATACGATTGGTCAACTTGTCTGGCTTGGTGTTCCATGGTTTTATGCCATCATGGCAAATGAAAAACTATTCAAGAATACCGTTCACGGGGCACGCACATTAGCGATCTTAGTCGGAATTACTGTTGCTGTACTGGGAGTCATCCCCGCTATCTTTTGCCGAGAGAAGTTTGGCTTACTGCCCAAGGTTGAGACCCCAAAAGGCTTACGGGTAAATATGAATGAATTCTTCAAAGGTATTGCTATCACCTTTAGATGCAAACCATTTGTAAAAATTTGTGGAGCAACCTTTTTGGTCTTCAATGGCTATCAGCTTGGAATGTCTTTTTCGATATACGTCATGATCTATTATGTCTTCCATGGCAATAACAGCATGGGTGGTAAGCTTCTTGGTTGGTTTGGAATGCTTACGTCAGCGGCGACTTTACTCGTGATACCGTTGACGGGTTGGGTTGCAACACGAATAGGCAAACGCAGAACTTTCCTGATAACAATATCTCTTTCTCTGGTTGGATATGCGTTAAAATGGGTCGGATACAATCCCGATCATCCTTACTGGTTACTTTTGGCAGCTCCATTTGTTGCATTCGGAGTAGGATCGTTGTTTACGCTCATGGGTTCAATGATCTCGGATATCTGCGATTATGATGAACTTCAAACCCATCGCAGACGTGAAGGAAACTTTGGAGCAATTTATTGGTGGATGGTTAAGGTTGGTATGGCACTTGCCGGACTTCTTACGGGTATTCTGCTTAAAGTATCCGGATTCGATGTGGCTTTAAAAGAAGCCCAATCTGTAAAGACATTGTTCTACCTAAGGGTATTTGATGTTGGTGTCCCAATTGTGACCTCTGCGATAGCGATCATTATTATTGCAACCTATAAAATAACAGAAGAAAGAGCCTACGATATCCGTGCTGAACTCGAACAGAGACGAGGAAAACTGGGCGGCCTTGGGGGCAGTGGAAAGCTATCAGAATGATGATTTATTGGCTTTACTAAGGCAAGTTGATTTTGTTTTTCTGTACACTTACGCTTTTCATATAGCATTGATCCCGAAAATATATAAGCTGAAAAAATGGCTGAAATACCTTTAGCAAACGGTTGCTAAAACAGAAAAATGTTTTTTTTGAAAATATTTTTCTGTTAAGACTTGAAAATTAAACCATTACAGGAAAATAAGTTATGTAAATCCGCACAATTAAAAAACAAATCCTGGTATTTTTCTGTAGCACTTATTGCTTGACTAAGATGCCTGAAAATGTTAAGTTCATCATAGCAAGCGGTTGCTAAAAAAGTAGCAACATTGCTGATTTTAACAGGAGAGTAAGTTTTGAGTAAAACTGTAGTAAATCTTAGTGATGTAGCAAGTCACGCAGGGGTTAGTAAATCGACGGTTAGTCGAGTTTTAAACAATAAACTCGGCAATGGATTTACTGTTCGCAATGATGTTAAAAAACGTATCCTCGAAGCAGTTGAGCATTTAAACTACAAGCCGAATCTACTTGCTAAAAGCCTGGCCAAGCAGCGAACAAAAATGATATCTGTATTGGGTGGTTCTCATGCATTAAGAGATTTAGGCAATATTTACCAATGTGTGATTAACAATATTACCAAAGTTTTCAATACACAGCCAGGAATTGATATCATAGTTGACATGTCACACCATAAGCCAGGAGTCAGCCATTTGCCGGCATGGAAAATTGATGGCGCAATTATACTTGCACAAGTCAATGACAGGACTTTTGAAGAATTAAATAAACGAGGTGTTCCTTGTGTAGTTATAAACGGATCAATGCCGGACAAGAGTTCCTGTGTAAAACCCAATGATGTACAAGGGATGAAATTGGTTGTCGAGCATTTGACAGAATTAGGGCATCAAAGAATAGCTTACGCTAATGCCCCTTCTACTCGTCTGGATGGCCATCAAAGTGTGGCTGACAGACATTCAACCTATTTGACTGAGTTAGACTCAAAGGGTCTGGAACCAATAGATGGGCATGATTTCAGTTTGGAATGCTCAGAAAAATTTCTCAGGAAAACAGTCGTTGACCAAAAAGCCACAGCAGTAATTGCTTATGGCCACATGAATGCATTAAACCTTATGCAGGCTGCACACAGGCTTGAACTTGCGATACCGAATGATTTCAGCCTGATCTGTTTTTGCGATGAATATGCTACAGATGTAATGAGTCCGAATTTAACTTTCGTCGATCTTCAGTCAAAAAAGATGGGTGAAATATCCGCTGAAATAATGCTTGCTTATCTAAATAATAGAGATTCACTTCAGCATAAAAATATTGTTATCGATGAAAAACTGGTAGTGCGTAAAACTACCGCTAAACCGAGTAAATTACAAAGATTTTTAAAAAATTAGTATGGGTGGAACAGGTGCTGTCAGAGCCTGGGAAACTTTTAAAATTTAATAACGTATTAAACATTGTTACTCTAATTTTGGAGAAGAAGATGAAAAAGAAAGTTTTAATAATTTTGGCGATCTGCAGCATTGCGAGTGTCGCAAGTGCGAATTTGCTGGTTAATGGCGACTTTTCAGACATTACCGGTGCCGGCTGGAACGCTTGGAACGGGACAGCTGTAGTAAATCAGGATAACGCCGGGGCACCGCTGCCGCTTCTTACCCCTGGTGATGTTGCTTATGCAAACTACGCTGGAAAAGCTTGGGGAAACTGGGCTTACCCATGGACCAATGCTGGATTTTCACAGGTTTTACCAGCTACTGCTGGTGATGTGTACACGTTATCTGGACTGGTAATGCATTTGAGCAGTGATGCTATGGTAGGTGATACTTTTGCTGTTATCAAGCTGGTATTTCAGGATGCTTTAGGAGCAGAATTATATGGTCAGGATGTTGTTCAGGTTGATGCTACTTCATTAACTGACACATGGATTCCTGGCTCTCTAACACTTACAGCGCCAGCGGGTACAACACAAGTTGAAGCTTTATTCCTGCACTTCCAACCTAGTGGTGTTGGCGCAGGAGCAGCTTTTGTTGACAACATGACTCTCGTCCCAGAGCCAATGACTTTAGTTTTGTTGGGAATGGGCGGATTACTTTTAAGAAAGCGAAAATAACAGATTTAAATCGAATTCTTACTGGCGGCAATAAAAGTCGCCAGCAAGAATTTAAACTGAATTGATAGTTTTGGCAGGAATTAAGATTAGTAATGGAAAAACATTTAGATGGCTGATTCTGGGCGACCTGATGACAACGCAATAATTCTATATGGTTTATAAAAAAAAAGTAAAAGCAGAATAAAAAAGTGATTAGATGTGGCTAGTTTAAAATCTGAATGTTTAAAGAATATAAGATTAGGACAAAGGGTGATGTAATGAAAAAGAAACTAATGATAGCGTGTTTTGTGATTTTTATGATCGCTATGGTCAGTAACTCCTTGGCGGGGTCTAACCTTGTTAAAAATGGTGACTTCGAAATGGGCTGGGACCCAAACTACTGGACAACATGGTGGGGCGTGCAGGGTGACAATGTTGACATAGGGGATCACACTGCCAACTACGGTCAGACAATACCTAATGAGGATGCTGCTATATTTTGGCCAGACAATGGTTTTTTCCAGGATATAACCGTTGTCCCAGGTGCTAAATACGCTTTCAGCGGCGACCTGATAAATGCGGGGCCTTTCCCTCTTCTTGATACTATGAGGGCTATTATTAAGGCAGAAATAGGCGAAGATGTCGATAATGGTCAGTGGTTTCCGTGGTGGGTACAGGAAATCTATATCGATAGTACAGCAGAGCCTAATGAATGGATCACACCTACAGGTGATACCATTATAACCAACACTGTTGATGTAAACGGTGATTTTGTCGGTGCAACTAGAATTAGAATGAGCCTGATCATCTATAAGGATGGCTTGGCTGGTTCTGGGCATGGTTATTTTGACAATATTTTTCTTGAAGAAATCGACCGTCCCGCAGATTTTAATAAAGATGGGATTATCAACTTTTTAGATTTCACAGAGTTGGCTAATTACTGGCAAAAAAGCACAACTACTCATGATCTGGTTGGAAATAACGAGTTTGTTGATATTAACGACCTTGAGGCATTTGCAACGCAATGGTTATGGGAGGAAGCTGAACCGCAACTTGCCAAGGTTATTTCTCCTGCACATAAATCTACAAACAATCCTCTGGATACGGTTCTCGTATGGAGAGCAGGTAGAGAGGCAGTAGCTCACGATGTATACTTTAGTGAAAGTTATACGGATGTTAAAGACGCAAATACCTTCTCAGATTGTTACATAGGCCAACAGATAGCAACGACTTATGATCCATGTGGTCTTGAACTGATGAAGACCTACTATTGGAGAGTTGACGAAGTCAACAGTCTGGGTGACGTATTGCAAGGCCCGGTATGGCAGTTTGATACCATAAAATATGTTATAGTGGAAGACTTCGAAAGCTATGACAATGACGGCAACAGCATCACAGATGTATGGACAGATAAGCTCGGTTGGGGTGATATGCAGATATTACTCATGAATGATCCGTGTATAAGCCCTGTTAACTCAATGAGACTTAGATACCACGTACCTTATCCTCCATATTATACGATAGCTGCAAGGTCATTCAGCCCGGCTCAGGACTGGACTGTAAATGGCGTTAAGATGCTTACTATCAACTACTATGGTGATGCAGCTAACTTTACTCTGCCGTTGTTCGTTACGATCGGTGACGGCACGACAGATGCTAATGTTGCGATTGCGGATGTTAATACCCTTGTTGAAGGTTGGCAGGAAATCAATATATCTCTTCCTGATATCGCAGCAGCAGGTGTTGACCTCAACAACGTAAGCTACATGGAGATAGGACTCGGTGACGGCACAAACCTGGGTATGAGCTCCAGCAAATGGGATATAATCTATATTGATGATATCGCACTGTATCCGAGCAAATGTGTTGTTTCACAAAGCTCATTGCAGGCTGATATCACAGAAGACTGCGTTGTTAACTATGACGACCTTGACGCACTTGCGTTTAACTGGCTGTTAGCTGGTTATACTGTTTCTGCCGTAGCTGTTAGTGACGATGACATGGTTCTGCATTATGACTTTGAGAACAACACCACAGATTCTGTTGCCGGTAACAACGGTACACTGCAGAATCTTGGTTCAGCTGCAACTTATGACACCGGTCATGATGGTAGCGGAAAGAGTATCCACTTCAACGCGAGCAGCGGCACTTCAGGTTCGAACATGATTGTTCCACCCGCGGCATTTGCTGATGTTAACGAAGAAGTTACATTCTCAATGTGGCTTAAGAACGACACGGCTGCTCCTGCCTGGTACATGAAAGTCTTTGGCGGTTTAGATGTAGCTGGAGACAGAAATGTTCTGTTCACGTTCTATTCACCAGCATTTTACGCTAATATGCAGGTAGTGTTCCATGCCGGTTCAGGCGGTAATACTGGTTACGTCGATTGGGATGCAGTAAACTATTTCCCAGAGGACAATACTTATTATACCGATTGGCATCATTATGCACTTGTTAAAGACTGTGGCAATGGTGAAATGTGGATATACCTCAACGGTGAGTTGATGGCTTACCGCCGAGGTGAGATCAATAAGATGTATGGCTGTGATCTGTTCAGACTTGGCAGTGGTTATGTCGATGGCACTCAATTCTGGCCGGGTTGTATAGATGACTTCAGAATGTACAACAGAGCTCTAAGCCATGCTGAGG
>JAGLTN010000533.1 GCA_023135255.1 Planctomycetota bacterium | reverse complement strand
TCATACCATAGCCATAAGACAAGTAACGATTAACCGGAGTCGTATAAGGATACTCGCGCATATTAAGCGGGTTAACGAAACCATAATTAGCCATGGTCTGGTCAATACTTGCCCCACAGCCATAAATATAACTGCCGGAATAACCCGCCACCGCCTGCCACTGCCATTCCGTAGGCAATCGATAGCCATAGTAATTACAATATGCAACTGCGCCGTACCAGCTAACCTCAACAACAGGATGGTTGCTCATGTCAACATCATTACCATTTTCATCCTGATTGATACGAGCATGAAACGCCTCGCCGCTATAGGTAATCTGACTAAAAGACGAAGCTGCTTCTGTCTCAAAATAATTAACACCCTCAAAATCTGCTCCATCATTTGAGCCGATTGCACCATATACTCTGTTATCTGCCCAGACTTCAATGTCACCAGAAGCAAGTGCCGCATTGAGAAACTGGCAGTAAAGCTTATTGGTAATTTCATATTTGCTCATTTCGCCATTAAAGGGCTCATGCCCAGGCACACCCGAGGTGCTAATATACACCCATGTAATATCTGGAACAGCCGGGTCACAGCCAAGCGAAACTACAAGATCAACCGCTTCACCCGCTACCAACAATTCTCCCGCCGTTGGATCCTGACTTATAACAATACCTCCATCAACCGTAGTACTGTATTCTTCCGTCACAGCACCAACCATAAAACGAGAGCTGATTATAACCGCCTCCGCAGCAGAGCGAGACATGCCCGCCACATCAGGAATTGGCAACGCCGCCCCATTACGACAAACACGAAATCCTATAACATTGCTCCTGCTGCCAGGACTAATGCTGCTCCAATACAAAACCCTGCAATTCTCCTCGCCGCTATTCCAACCGCCGCCCCGAACAATGTAAGAACTGCCCGTAGTACTACCTGTCCACTCCTCCACATTGCCTGCCATGTCATTCAAACCATAGCCATAAGACGAGTAACGAGTAACCGAACTCGTATATGGATAATTTGATAGCCCACGAGGATTATTAGAATTATAATTTGCCCTGCTCGAATCAATAGACGCCCCGCACCCATAATTATAACTGCCGTCATAGTCAGCCACTCCCTGCCATTCCCCAGTTCTGGGTAGCTTATAGCCATAGTAATTGCAAAATGCAGCACTGCCATACCAGCTCACATTAACCACCGGGTGACAGCTCATATCAACATCAATACCATTATCGTCACTGCGACTGCGAACACTAAAAAACCCGTCGCTATAACTGATCTGACCATACGAACTCGCTTCATAGGTATCAAAATAAAGATCATCTACAAAATCTGTCCCACCATTCCAGCCCCTCGCGCCATAGACCCTGTTACCTGCCCCGACTACAATGTCACCAGAAGCTAAAGCAGCATTGAGAAATCGGCAATACTGACCATTGGTCGTTTCGTATTTGCTCATTTCGCCATTAAAACTACCATCGCCAGATATAGCAACCCAGACCATGCTATGCGGATCATCAGAGATCCCCTCGTCCAACCATTGCGACACAAACACCGCAAAATCCCTAAAGTCAACCTTGCAATCTCCCGTAACATCCATCGAAGGACAAGCCGAAAAACCAGCCTCACTTAAAAACATCATTAATAAGATAACTACCAGAATTGCTGCTTTTTTCATCGCATAATCTCCAACAAGATTACTTCTAAAAAAATACTTAAATTTTAGAGAAAGCACAACCAGCTTTCACCTCCGCTCGAAACGTCAGAATCATACCACAATACGTCCTATAATACAACTAAAATCTACTTTCATCCCTACCCCTAACCCCTTTTTACCTGCCTCGATGTAGTTTCATGCGAAGGCAAAGCATCTTTTCTTCATATCCTTTCAATCCCGATGCACATCGGGGTTCATGGTGAAAAAAACCACCTCTTAATCCAACTAATCCTGCTTCAATACTCTTCAAATCCCAGCCGAAAACAAAAATTCAGCCCAGATTACACCCAAAAAAACACAAAAAAACCGTTATTTTCTGTTATTTTTCGCAAAAAAAAAGGGAAAAAACCGGAAAAAAGCTCTTCTGTGTTAATTGACCACTTATTATCGTCGATACTTCACAGTAGATGCTCTGGATGGGGTTAATTGTAAGTTTGCATCGCAGCATTGCAGGTGTGATATGTGACAGAGTAAGCGTTAAGAACAAAGCCCAAAAGCAGTATTTATGAGAAGTTAAGACAATTGTATTAGAAAGAAATACAGATGTTCAAAAAAAGTAGAATATTGGTAGTTGGGCTTGCGATATGTGTCTTTTCTTCGGGCTTTGCCTTAGCTGATGAGACCAGGACATACAAGATCGGTGTGTTGGCCAAGAGGAGCACAGAGAGATGTCTGGCCAAATGGACAGCGACGGCGGATTATCTGACTGATACGGTTGATGATGCCGACTTTGAGATTGTGCCCCTGGGCTATGAGCAGATATATTCAGCAGTCGGAGCAGGTGAGGTTGATTTTGTTATCGCAACCCCCTCTTTTTATGTCGGTCTGGAATTACGCCACAACGTAAGCAGGATTGCGACATTAAAGAATCTTGTCAGTGACGGTAAAAGTACTACTGTCTTCGGCGGGGTGATTTTCTGCAGGGCGG
>JAGLTN010000532.1 GCA_023135255.1 Planctomycetota bacterium | reverse complement strand
GAAATATTACACAAAAGTTTGGGAATTACAACATGTTTTTTTGAAAATTGCAAAGATACACCCTTAAGGGTGTAAATGTCCGCGAATAAATCCGTAATGGTACAGTTTTAAGGGGTCAGATCGGCTGAATATTTCGGGGCAGGTTTTTTGTTTAAATTTGTGAAAAGGCCTATTTTTCGTTTTCTTCAGTCGGCTCTTCCGTTATTTCGGTCGGTTCTGACGTTATTTCGGTCGGTTCTTCCGTTATTTCGGTTGGTTCTGACGTTATCGGCATAGGTTCTTCGGCGATATCCTGCTGAACTTTGGGTTTTTGTGGTGGCGTTGCACCTAATGCTATTGCCATTTCTCTTACTGTAGGGTTCGGGTCATGTTTTGCAGTCCAGTCAAGAACCCGATTAAATTTTTCGCCGGAAGCATTTTTGAGGATCATAAGAGCCATCATTCTTGCAGGCCAGTGTGTTTCGTTTAGATTTTCTGAAACAGCATCCATCAACTGGTAGTCGAGCTTCAGGTCATAAACAGCTGCTAACGAATTAGTTCTTACTACCCAGTCGTCACTGCTTAGATTGTAGATGATGGCGGATTTCAGCATTTTAGGCATCCATTCGCCGTACATGTATTTGTACATTGGCTGACGATTAGCCATTGCCTGCTGTTCCATCAGCAGAGAGGTGAAAAGCCTGCATATCTTTATTTTCTGACCTTGCTTGCCTTTTGCCAGTGAGTTAAATCGGTTTTGCAGGAATTTAGGGTTTAATTTTACAGCTGGTCTTTTTACTGTAATTTCTGCCGGTTTAATGCTGATTAATCTGTTTGCTACCAATCCATTTTCGTCTTCAACAGGGTCAATATAAGCAGTGAATGTTATGTCTAAAGATGCCTGTGGATGTACCGTCAAAGTCTTTTTAAGTTCACCACTGACCAGGTTTACATTAATTACAAGGCTTCTGTCGGGTTGAACGATTTGAGAAGGTATTGTTTTGAGGGTTATCAGATCAGGTATGGTTTTCTCAAGGTCGCCGGTTATCTTTGCATCGATTCTGATATTTCCTTTTATCATGCAGTTGTCATTGATTTTGAAAGCTTCCCTGGATTTGTTGGTGATAATAATCTGACCACCGAAATTCTGGTCGTAAGCAAATTTAGTTCCCTTTGTTGAGAGCTGGAGAGAAATTCTTTCGTCAGGTTTTGAAAATTCCGGTATAACCGTATTTTCAAAACTTCCTCGCACTGCTGCCAGAAATGCTTCTGTATCAATTGGAGTGACATATTCACTGTCGTTCGCAACGAGAATCTCTTTTGCCAGAGATGATTCCAACGTGTTGGGATTTTTTTCGACAGATTCTTTAAGCAAGGCAATCGCTTCTTCTTTTTTATCCTGCTTCAGGAATATTTTAGCTTGCGTTATTTCCGCTATCTGATTTTTCTCACTACTCTTTATGAGAGATTCAGCCAATTCGGCCTGGTCGTTTTCCGCAAGCAGGTAGGCCAGGATCGATGAAGCTGCTATTGAATTTACATCTTGCGAATATGCTTTATTGGCGTAATCGAGAGCTTTATCAATGTCTTTGAGAGCAAAGGTGTAAAACCACGCCATTTGCTCAGCTGGTACATTGACGGAAGGGTTTCTCCAGTTAGCCAGCAGTCTGGTTTCAGTATCCCTGAGGGCATTTTCCGAGTCGGCCTGTTGAAGTTTTGCTAATACTTTTGCCGCAATGACTTCTGCGAGCATATCAAACTGGTTTTTCGCCCGCAGTTTTCTAACGATATCCAGACATTTGTACTGGTCGTGTTCAGTGTTAAAGGTACTCATTATCCATGGCAGATATATGGATTCGAGCAACGGTTCGTTCTCATAAAGATACTCGAACAAATCTGCGCAATATTTGTATGCGCCCGTGGCAACATAATAAAGCTGAAGTTGCTCAGCGTATTGAGCAAAAGTGAGAGCGTTTTCGAGGCTGTAAGGGTCCTGTGATATTGCCAGTCTCATGTTTTCAAGATGGACAGACGGCAGAATGACATCCGGGGACAACCTGTAGATCTCATCGAACGCAATACTGTTGTATTTATCGAGGCTATAGGCTTCTATGAAAAGCGACATCGCGGTATTAGCATCGCTTTTCTCAACGTTTAGCATTGCCAGTTGAGTATAAATCTGGGAATCAAAAGTTTTGTTTCTTTTTGCCAAACTTCCTAAAAGCGACTGGAGGAGTTGTTCGCGCTGCTGGCGTGTATTTTCCTGGCTTAGAAGATAGCTGACAGCTTGTCTTGTTATTTCAAGATCGCATGATTCAGACAAATAGTTTTTCAACAGGACATAGACCAACTCAGAGTTATCAACATTGATCTGTTTTGATGCTGTTGTGATCATTTTTGGAGTAATGCTTCGCGTCCATTCGTCCAGCTGGGAGTTTGATTTTAATAATATCATTGCCTGCTGCAATTGTTTTTTGTCAGCGTCGGGGACATTAGCTAAATCATAAGCTAAGTTGAAAAATGCTTTTCCCACTGAAGGTGAAAACAACCGATCTGTATTTGCCTGTTTACCAAGGGTGTTTGCTGCACTGTTAGTTGTGGCAGCAGATTCACTTAAAGCGATACTAAAGGGCGTCAAAACTATGCATGAAAACACTGCAAATGATAATATCAAAACATACCTGCGCATCGAACTCTCCATGTTTAATCCGAAAAAAACACTATTTATAAGTTATTTCGGGCAATTTGCTCAATTGCTTTAAGTATATAAGTGGTTATAGGAAAATATTTTGTGAAGCTGACGTCTTGAAATAACCAGGGTAAGGGGCCTTGCAAGAGATTATAATTGAAGCGATGGTATAGAGCAGTTTAATTTTTCGAGGAATGTCATAGTTTCCGGTAGAAAGTTTTTTTTATTTTTATCTTGCATTACCTTTGTTTCCTGCTATATTCTAATTAGTTTCATACATAACGGTAGAAAATTTAAGGACAAAATTATGGACATAATCGAAGTTTTTGAGCGTTTTCCAGCACAAAACGACTGTTTGCAGTATCTTGAAAGGGTACGCTGGCAAAATAAGCCAACCTGTCCATATTGTAAATCAATAAAGCAAACTCCACTAAAAAAAGAACATCGTTACCATTGTAATAATTGCAATACCAGCTTTAGCGTTACAGTTGGCACTATCTTTCATAAGACCCATTTATCTATCCAAAAATGGTTTCTGGCTATTTCTCTTATCTTGAACGCTAAAAAGGGCATTTCTGCCCGTCAGTTGGCAAGATACCTTAAAGTTAATCGCAACACAGCTTGGCGTATATCTATGAAAATCAGAGAAGCCATGTTTGAGCCGGAACAAAGAGGTATGCTGCAAGGTCTTGTCGAAATGGACGAATTCTCATATCGTTTCAATCACAGAGACAACAAGGATGTCTTTGGTTTAACATTAAGAAAAGGATTAGGAGTAGCATAAAATGAGTAAATACAAAACTTCAAAAAAAATGCAAATTAAATACAAGGGCGAACTCAACATTGGTAATCTTAAGATACCATGCTATGTAACAGAAGATGGCCAACGGTTGTTGTCGCAAAGAAGAATGCAAGTTGCTTTGGGTGTTGCGGACGATGATACTTCTTATCAAATTTCAGGGCAAAGAATGGTCCGCTTTTTAGGCCAAAAATCACTTAAGCCCTTATTTGACAAGATGATAGACACGTCCTTATTGGAACCCGTTGCGGTGTATGACAATAAAATGAAAATTGTCAGCTACAACGCAGAATTGTTGCCTGAGTTGTGTAATGTAATTCTTGAGGGTCGTCGAGAAGGAGTTCTTAAAGGATCAAGGCAACAATTGATTGCAAAACAATGCGAAATACTCTTAGGTGGCCTTGCTCACATTGGAATCGTTGCTCTTGTTGATGAAGCAACTGGTTACCAAGATGCTCGCACTAAAGATGCACTGGCAAAAATCTTAGAACAGTATTTAGCAAAAGAATTACAAAAATGGTTCAAGACATTCCCTGATGAGTTCTACAAAGAGATGTTTCGACTTAGAGGGCTTAGGTATTCTCCTGATAGTATCAAAAGACCGAGCTATATCGGAAAGCTCACTAATAACATTGTTTACGACCGACTTGCTCCAGGAGTACGAAAGGAACTTGAAAAACAAAATCCTAAAACCACAAAAGGGCACAGGAAAAACAGACACCATCAATTGTTGCCCCCAGAATTTGGACATCCAAAATTACGTGAACACCTTGCTGCCCTTGTTGCTTTAATGAAAGCCTCGTCAACATGGAACGGTTTTATGAGGTTGGTTGAACGCTCACTGCCAAAATATGGAGATTTTCCTTTAATAGAAGATGCTGAAAGACGAGCAAGGCAAAAAGACAAAGCGGCTCTATAATTTTCTACCGTTATTAACTTGTAAAAGAACAAAGACTACTTTATTATGAAACCTCAATATTAACCTTATTTAAAGGGAGCTAATTATGGCCAAAGTAAAACCTACCCATTCACCTAAGTCAGATGTTTATCACGACAACAATAAATGCACAGAAAGAAACAATATCGAAACTCGCAACATTAAGCCAGGTACAGGCGGAAATCGTAAATGCAAACATTGTAAGGACCTTGACAAATAATTAAACATTGTCTTTTCCCCAAAAAGTAATTGCCCAATCAGGGCCTACGGGCTGTTTATCCTGTATAGACCAAAACTGCCTAATTTCGCTTACTGGCAGGCCATTCTCTAAAGCCACAGCTAAAGCCCGAAATCCCTCTTGTATCTGACCGTAAAAACGGATTGTCGGTTCAAGATAGGCGTGGCCTGCACCACCTTCGCAAGATTCATAGGTTTCAATTTGCTCAATTGCTTTAAGTATATAAGTGGTTATCGGAAAATATTTTGTGAAGTTAACGTCTTAAAATAACCCTATAAAAAGCTTTTCAGAGATTATAATTGAAGTGATGCTCTAATTGCTTTGTTTACAAGGGTTTATTTATTTAGCAGGGTTTTTTCGGTGAATTATCAGTGAGAGCATCTTGTTTTTCATTATTTTGGCAAGGATTACGTATGTTCCAGTACAAATTGCTACTGTTGAAATTAGTCTTAACAGGTCAAATTTCTTATTGAAGGGCATATCTGCCATGAGTCTCAAAGCCAACCAACCGGTCAGGAACATAATCATAGTCGCAACTGTCGTTTTTAACAATATTGGTGTTATTCCGGTCAAAACAGGTTGTTCGAATCTTTTGCGGAGCATCAGTATAAGAATAGTTACCTGCAGGTATGAGCATATCGCAGTCGAAAGAGCCAGGCCTGCAATGCCCATGAACCAGATCAATATGAGATTGAGCACAATATTTACAGCGACAGCAATACATGCGGAAATTGAAGGTATTTTAGCATTGCCAAGGGAGTAAAACGCCCGGGTGAGCAATTGCTGAGAAAAGAATCCTGTAAGACCTATTGCGTAAAACAGCAGGGTATAAGAGGTAGCCTGGGTTGAAGCGGCTGTGAATTGGCCTTGCTGGAAAATGACAGCCACAAGAGGACGCCCGACAAGTATCAGCCCTGCGGTAGCCGGCAAGGCAACGAAGATGGCACCTTTTATGCCTGTAGAGAGGGTTTTCAGCATTTCTGTATAATCTTTTCTACCTGCCTGGACGCTCATAACGGGAAATATAGCTGTTGCCAGCGAGATTCCGAAAACGCCTAAAGGGAACTGGTACAGTCTTTGGGAGTAGTAAAGTTTCGATACTGAACCTTCCCAGATCGGATATTTGATCTGATGACCAAACCAAACGAGAAACTCACCTTTTTCCGCGGAGCCTGAAAAGAACTTAGCTATCAGATCGTCAGCAAGGGTATTAAGCTGGGTTGCGGTCAGACCTATTATCATCGGGGCCATCAGGAATAATATCTTTTTGAAATGCTCATTGTGAATTTGCCAGGCAGGGCGAAGGCGTATTCCATTAGCCCGCAGAGCAGGTATCTGTAATGCTAACTGGGCGATTCCTGCTATTACTACACCTATCGCGGTAATGAAAACCCGTTGAGTTGAGCCTTCTTTTACCCAGATGCCGCTCAAAATCAGGGCTGTTATTATTACTATATTTAACAAAACAGGGGCAGCAGCGGGGGCGGCAAAATGGTGATGAGAGTTTAGAATACCCGCTAAAATCGCCACTACGCAGATAAATATCGTGTAAGGCAGCATTATAGCGATTAGTTGAAGTATCAGATTTGTGCTTTGGTAGTCAGCGAAGAAGAAATACCATATCGCAATTACAATTTCTCCCAGAACGACAATAGCGGTAAGAATAACAGAGATAACAGTTACGACTGTGCATGCGATTTTTTTGGCATTTGCCGGGTCCTTTTCTAATTGGCTCGAATATACAGGTATGAATGAGGATGCCGCAGCCCCTTCGCCGAAGATTCGCCTTGCCAGGTTTGGTATTTTGAAAGCGATAGTCCAGCAGTCCATCAGACCTGATACGCCGAAGTAATAAGAGTAGGCCATGTCACGGACAAGCCCGAAAATCCTGCTTAAAATCGTCAGCAGTGCTATTTGTCTAAATCCCTTTACCATAGCGAATCTTTATACCCTTATTTTGCGGTTTATTCAAATGATTTCGGCGCCACGGAAAACGGTCTGCTTCTCCCGATGTTATTCAGCAGCCCGACAGCTACCATATGAGTGAGCAGGCTTGAACCACCATAGCTTACAAATGGAAGCGTTAGGCCTGTAATCGGCATCAGCCCTAAGGTCATGCTGATATTTATGAGCACTTCTATGGAAAACATCGCTGCTATTCCTATAGCGACCAGCCTGGCGAACGGGTCCGTGTTATTGGCAGCAATTGTTACTGAGCAGCCTATTAATATTGCGTATATGCCCAAAAGGGCGATCGAACCTAAAAACCCCCATTGGTGAGCGATGACGGCAAATATGAAGTCGGTGTGCCTTTCGGGCAGGAAAAAGTTGTATTTTACGAATGGCCCCTTTCGGTAGCCATAGCCGACGAGCCCCCCTGAAGCTATCGCGTATTTTGAGCGGATAAGGTGGAAACCGGCATCTCTCGTCCATTGCCTCTCGCTGAATTGGTCTTTGCCTATGAGGATATTTGAGAATTTCGGGTTTGCAGCTGCTTTATCTCGCAGCCATTTGCTCTGAAGCAATACAGAGCTGATCCGCAGTCGCTGGTACGGTTTGATCTGGCCCCACAAAACGGGGCTGATCATTACTGCCAGGAGTATTATTATCAGCAAATGCTTTACTTTTGCCCCAGCTATGAACAGCATTATAAAAAGCACCGGCATAGTGAGCATTACGGTTCCAAGGTCAGGTTCGAGCAGTATAAGCCCTACAGGGAGCAGTGTTAAAGCAAAAGGTCC
>JAGLTN010000531.1 GCA_023135255.1 Planctomycetota bacterium | reverse complement strand
AGGCATTAGCAAATAATTACGATCAGGACATCGTATACTCAGGCCCGATATTCAAATCCATGAAAATAAAAAATGATAAGGCCTTGCTGCGATTCGACCATGTAGGTTCAGGGTTGGTAACAAAAGACGATAGACCTTTGAAAGGGTTTGCTGTAGCCGGCGCTGATAAAAAGTTTTTCTGGGCGGATGCAAAAATTGTTGACAATAAAGTCATCGTGAAATCTGACAAAGTAAAAGCACCCGTTGCTGTCCGCTATGGCTGGGCACATAATCCGGTTTGCAATTTCTACAATAAAGAGGGCTTACCAGCGAGTCCATTCAGAACTGATGATTGGCCAGGCTTGACATACAAAAAGAAATAATAAGGAGATATCGTAACAATGGCGATTAGCAAAAAAATAACTATCATTTTAATTTGTATCTTATCCAGCATCGTTTTGGCGGATGTAAAGCTTTCTTCGATGTTCACTGACAATATGGTTATGCAGCAGAGGGCCAAAGCAGCAGTTTGGGGTTGGGCTGATGCCGGTGAAAAAGTTACCGTAAAAGCAAGCTGGCGGAGAAAAGGCAAAACCGTCAAAGCTGATGCTGATGGCAACTGGATGGTAAAAATATATACTCCAATAGCAGGGGGCCCTTACGAGTTGGAAGTTGTCGGCAAAAATACAGTCACTTTAAAAAACGTTCTCATAGGTGAAGTCTGGCTTGCCTCTGGTCAGTCAAATATGGAAATGCGTCTTTGTAAGAATGGCAGACGTGACGCAGGTGTTATCGGCTACGAAAAAGAATTAGCACAGGCGGACAATCCCAACATCAGGCTTTATACTGTAAGAAAAATAACAGATAATATCCCTCATAAAGATTGTCAAGGCCGATGGCAATTAAGCAGCAGTAAATCTGTCGGTGATTTTTCCGCAGTTGCATACTTTTTTGCGCAAAAACTTCAAAAAGAATTAAATGTCCCGGTTGGTATAATTAACTGCTGCTGGTCAGGGACATCTATACGGGCGTGGATGAGCAAAGAGATGCTCCAAAGCGACGATGATTTTAAGCCGACTCTGGAGAGATATAAAACCGATTATGCAGATTACCAGAGACTGATGGGTAATCGCAGTAAGGTTATTGATGACTGGAAAAAAGCCTGTCGGCAAGCAAAAGCAGCTGGTAAAGAAGCACCAAAAGAGCCTCGCTGGATGCCGCCTTACGCAACCGGTTGTTATAACGGAATGATCCTGCCTGTGAGCAAATACACAATGAAAGGCTTCATCTGGTATCAGGGCGAAGGTGACACTGGGGTCGGATATCTGTATAGAAAGTTATTCGCAACAATGATCGAAGGTTGGCGGGGTCTTTGGGGTCTGGATAATATGCCTTTTTATTTTGTTCAGCTTGCAAATTTTCAGGCCTATAGCAGCAAAGAGCCTTTCCAGAGCAGCTGGGCAGAGCTTAGGGAATCTCAGCTTCATGTTTTAAAGACTGTGAAAAATACCGGAATGGCTGTCATTATCGACATAGGCAATCCAGCCAATGTTCACCCAAGAAACAAAAAACCTGTAGGCCAAAGACTTGCTTTATGGGCGCTGGCAAAAGATTACAAAAAAAACATCCCTTATTCCGGTCCGGTCTATAAATCAATGAAAGTAGAAGATAATTCGATAATTCTCAAATTCGACCATATCGAAAAAGGATTGGTCTGTAAAGGCGACAGCTTGACCAGCTTTGCAATAGCATCCGAAGACGAAAAATTTGTAGAAGCCGAAGCAAAAATCGTTGGCGAGACAGTAGTTATCAGCAGTGCTAAAATCAAAAACCCAATAGCAGTTCGCTACGGCTGGCAGGATGCGCCGGTATGCAATTTATATAACTCAGCGGATATGCCCGCGAGCCCGTTTAGAACCGATAGCTTCCCCGCAATCACAGCCAATAATAAATAGTTGAAATATGACTCAGCGGAAATTAGTGAACAAAGTTTTCGAACCAGTCGTTTGCATACAGGGCAAAATCTTTGAAATCGACAACGAAATCGTCATTAAGGTCGCCGGTTATATTTCTCATCCATTGCTCAGGTGAGAATATCAATGCAGTATCACAGCCGACATTATCCTGACCATTGAAAGGCCTTGGGCTGTAATTATTTGTTTTGCTTAGCGAAAGGATCATATCATCAGGCAATCTGCTGGAATAAATTCGTACTTCTCTTATCTCGCCATTAAATTTGCTGTTATCGGGGCTTAATTCATTGTTGCCGATAAGCAGGTAATTATCATTTAAAGCCATTGAAGCAGTTGATGAGCTGGAAGCATCCTTAATGCCGTCCACATAAATTACCCTCTCTGCACCATCATAGACAGCCGCTACATGATGCCATTTGCCGTCAAATATATTGATTGAGCTTTGAACATTTCTGCCGAGTCCGTCGCAAAAAAAGATTGTTGTTTGGGCATAAGTATCCAGATAGAACCAGAACGAGTTACCCTTCGATATAATTGTATAGATGCCCTCGTCCTCAGTTCCCAGTCGAACCCAGGCAGCAATCGTTATCTGCGTTGTAAGGTCAAATTCAGATTCATCAGGTATCTGGATATAATCGTTATCGCCATCGAAAGAAATACACTTTGCCCAGTTGGGGTCATCAATCATCCTCGGCTGTCCAAAAGCAATACCATCATTATTATAGCCGCTTAAATCTTCCGTTGACTTATCAAGCTTCCACCAGCCGATATTCGTACTATCATCACCTGTAGTAAATTGCCACGTATCACCTTTATGCTGGCCATTAGCGTCAATCTCATCTATCCGCCAGTAGTATGTGTTGTCAAGAGCAAGAGTTCCGGGCAGATATAAGGTATTAGAAAAATTGCCAACATAAGCCGGCGATGAAGTATTGGCATCATTGATATCATCAAAGCTTTCACCAAAATAGACATCAGCGGAAAGTTTCATCGTCCAGTCTTTTGAGATGGGCTTAAAGTCAGCCAGGTAAACATCACTGTCAAGGGCATCCATAGCATTTGCAAAACGATATCCCAGTTCTATCACTCCATTGGTGTCATAATGAACGGTATCCAGAAAATCCAGATCAGTGGTAATAACCAAAGCAGTATTGGCTACATTCTCGCTTACATTTAACTGCGCCTGCCTTACAATAGCACTGTATGTTAACGACGGAGCATCGGAAATCTGCCCAATTACAAAAGGAAGATTTGGCACTGAAAACTGGATTCTCACTGCCTGAATAAAATCTGTTAAATTCTGTTCGTATGCTTGGGCATTGCTTTGATTTAAAGTGTCATTTTCTCCCTGCATCCAGATAAATCCGACAATAACAGGATTGCAATCCTGGCAAAGAGTTGCCATGCCGTCAGTGACATCTTCTACCAGGTCAATCCATTGTGGTCCGGTTTCAGGTTTCCAGTTGTAATATAAAGATGATCCTCCCAGTGAAGATTTGATCAGTGCTGTCTTTTTGCCCTTATTTTTTTCTAAAACAGATTGTCCGAATGTAATTTCAGGCCCGGAAGTATTGTAGGGACTCCTGGTTGTCAAACCGAGCTGCAGGTCAAGCCAATCGTCAATAAAATAGATCGGAATGTCAGGACGATCTTCTTGCAGTTCAGGTGGAAATTCTGCATTAGGCGCTCTGCCGTCCATGTTTGATTGTCCTGCCAATATGTAAACCTTGACGACCTCATTAGGCTCTGCGATATCAGCAGCGGCGCAAAAAACGCTAAGTAAGGCCATTAACAATATTACACCAACCAACCCTTTCATTCACATTTCTCCGTCTTTTAAAGATAACATACTAAAAGTTAACCAATTGCTAAAGCTGGTAATAGTATCGTGATTAGTTGCTCAATAATACCAGTTTTGATGATATATGTCAAGAAAAATGGCATAAGATCAATTTTTTTGCAGGCTTAGTTGTTTTTTGCATTTCGGGCAGGTAACCGTTTTGCCTTTATAATTTGGCGGTACTTTCAGTTTTAACCCGCAGATGCATGTGAGAAACACAAAGCCATTAACTATTCGCATCAAATCGCCAAGCTGATGTGCTTGTTTTTGTTGTTTTGCAGATTTGCCAGGCTGATCGGAAGGTTTCCTGATATTTATTATTTCATCTGTAATAGCTGCCATCGGCAGGGGGCTGTTGGCTTTTGTCACCTGGCTGAAAGATTTTGAATAATCTTTCATAGAAGCGCCGCCTGCCATTGTTCGCAGTATCTTGATTCTTTCGGTAATAGGCGGATGAGTGCTTGTCAGGTTAGACAGCTTGGCAGCTTTTTTCTTTTTGAGTGGGTTTGCAATGTACATCGGTGCGGTGACTTTGTTCGCCGAAGCCAATTGCCCCGAACGGT
>JAGLTN010000530.1 GCA_023135255.1 Planctomycetota bacterium | reverse complement strand
ATTTCTCTGACAACTTTAGTATTTAATAATTCTCTATCCATCTAACCTGCCGATATCAAAAAAACTCAATTGGTGCATCTATTGTACCAATATAACAAGGCTGGTCAACCTGTTTTTCGCTTAATTAGCTAAAAATCCCAATTCCTCTATGCCAGCCATCTTTTACTTTTCTTTTACTGTTTTTAACCCTTTAACGATGAGATATTGACTGTATCAATGATAATTTGAATTTTGAAGGAGTCAAAAATGCTTGTACTGACAAGAAAAGTAAATGAATCGATAATAATTGCTGACCATATCGAAATCAAAATCGCCCAGATCGTAGGCCACAAAGTCCGCCTGGCGATCGATGCCCCCAAAGACATCCCCGTCCACCGCAAAGAAATATTCCTCGCCATACAAGCCGAAAAACAAAAAGCTGAGCCCGTATAGACCCAGCTTATATAAAGTAGGATTATGTGCAAATCAACTTGATATAGCTATACTAAAACGAAGCTGTTATTTATCTTCCTTTTTCTTAAATCTCACACTGCCATCATTATACAAAGCATTGCTGCCCTGCGGATTCTCAGCCAGCATCGTTTTATCATAAGCAATTACCACATCGCCAGAATCATTCACTGTTTTGCCTTTCCCAAGATACTCAACGTTTTTAAGCACCCACGGCAAAACACCAAAACTGTCTTCAACATCCTTCAGTTGCCCTAAATTGTCAGGATATTGGCTCCCATGATCTTTCGCAAAACTTTTCAAGCTATATGAGAAAATGTGCATATCAATAGCAGATTGCCCACGCTCTACCTGCAAGGCAATTTCTGAATCTGTCATTGATACTACTTCTATTGGCTTATTATTAATTTTGATATTACTCAAGCTCGCAACAAGAGGCAATTGCCATCTGTTTAATTTGTAACTGCTGCGATCAAACAACCACAAACCGGGCTCTGACACTCTGAACCTGAAATCAAAATGCATTTCACCACTATTAATTTCTACTTTTAACGGCACATAATCACTACCACCAACCGAAACGTAATCAGAAAAGCTTTCCTCGCAGTAATTCGCACTTTTATCATCGGGTTCATCCCAGCTTTTAATCCTTATTGGAATGTTTTTTTCACTGTCAATCCATAAACTACCATACTTAATTCTTCGAGTAAAACTACCCAGGTATATTTTTGATATACCATTGCCAACTCCACATTTTATCGGCTCATAAAAACTATAGTCAATTTTCAACATAGAACCATGCTTCTCTATCTTAGTAACACAAGCAGCTTCAGGTTCTTTCGCCAACTTATGTAAAGCCGAATAATAATAAACCCCCTGCTTAATTGTTTGGCTTGCTTTTGACGGGTTACTGATATCATAGCTATATTTCTTAGGCGATTCATCTCTTCTGACATCAAGATACAAATTAAAATCATAACTGTACTGCTGAATATCCGAACCAGGTCCGATGAGCCAATAACGATTCACTTCAGCCATCTTTTTCAACAAATCTTGCCCCTTGGCATTCACCACTGTCTGACTATCCTCAACAGCAACAACTCTCGTCTGGTCATTTGCTGCTTCAATAACTTCAGGCTTTACGATTGAAAGCACTTTATTGCCGTCCTCAGCAACACTACCATCAAGGTAATTCTGTATACGTTTGATAACTAAGCTGTCACAGTCGCTGATGGTCTTTGGGGAAATACTTTTGAAGTCTGATTGATATTCATTTTGAAAATCAACAATAACCCATTCGCCATTACGGTCGCAAATAACAAAATGCACACCTCCAACACCTTTTGTGGCATCTATCAGATAATCAGCATATAATGTGTAATCGGCTTTGGGTTTATGGCCCTGAATATACTCTTTAAACTTACGAGCCAAATCCCATAATCTTTTCTGCTGATTCGATGTTCCCGCAATCTCCAAAAGAATTTCCTCCGACACCTTTCCAGCGGGACACAATTGTCTGTTGCTGAGTATTTCTCTGATGTTATCAGCACTGGCTTTGCTTGGTTTGCCGTTAACCAAGGTGGGGAATATTGCCAACTCAGCATCTCGAAAGTTTCGGCGCATTATCGCGAGCCTCTTGGCCATTTCAGCATGTTCACTTGTCGCAGGAGTACCAGAATCTTTCTGCCAGTGTTTTGCCCATTTTCCCGTTGCTGAATTTTCTCCAGCCTGCTCAAGCAGTCCCAATGCCGTACGAAGCCTTTCGACCAGCAAATGCGAACAAAGCATCGGATTGTTAGGCTTAATCCGCTTGAAATCATCATCATCCGGCGTTTGACGGTCAACCCATACACGATTGCCAGCTTTATCAACGACAACGCACCGAACTTCCTTAACCCCGCTCTGCGCGGTTCCAACATATTGGCCGAATAAAGCGTAATCAGTATCTATGGACTTTTCACGAACAAATGCTTCGAACGAGCTGCAAATTTGCCAGATGTTACTATCGGCGGCTGGGGAAAATGCTTCGTCAGGAACGTCTATATTATTCACGTCAGCTTTTTCAAGCATTAAAGCAACAACTTCAGCTACATTTTTGTATGGTTTCTCTGACATTATTATTGGAAAAACAGTAACTGAAATTTCCGGAGCCTTGCCTTTCATAAGTGCAAAGCGGCTTTCCATCCCAGCATCAACAACCTTATCAGATATCAAAGCTGTTTTCGCAGACTGACTTTGCTGCTGACTATTTTTATCTGTTTGCTTGTCATTGCTAACCTGCGAAACGATCTGCCCAGAGGAATTCATAGAATTTGCTCCCTGAACCTTCTTATAGCGGATATTTACGCTTTTAGAGTCATCTCTAAGTCCAGTTATTTGCAAAATGCCAATGCTGTTCTCACGTGTTCTGAAAAGATAAGTTGCAGGAACCTCTGTTTGCATCATCGGAGTTATTTTATTTGCCTCCATTTGGTCCAGCAGTTTATTTTCTATGATATCTTTAGCTGATAACTGCGGCCAATCAGAGTTCTTTACAGGTAAAACTGCCACATCGAAGGCCAATAAGCCGAAATGTCCTTTTTCAAAAACCGCCAACAAATCAAGTCCATTCTCTCTTACCCATTTATGAGTTTCCCTATCATTGTCACCAAAGTCTGATTTTGTGCCCCATTTTCCGGTATCAATATCAAATAGCTTTGCGTTTCTACCTTCTGCAGCTGGCAGATTTTCTTCAACTGCATTTTGAAATCCATCATTACTCTCAACTCCTGAAAATTCTTTATCCGGTTTTTGGGGATAACCTTTCACCTTTTCGGCAGAAACGAATTTGCCAGCTTTATCAAATGTAAAAATTTTATTATCAATTATCTTGTCTTTGTTCCAGATGGTGGCTTTATATTTATATTGGATTGAGACATTTGAGTTTTCTTGTTTAACAGGTTGACCCCAGTCTATAGTTTCTCTTGATGTAATATCCCTGTAATTGTTTGCAAAGAAATCCTCAACAAGTGCCTTGGCTCCGGCCAAGCTGTAAATATCTTCAGCCCCTACTTTTCTAACGGAGATAAACTTGCCCTGCTTATCGAATGTCCATACCTTATTTTCGATTATTTTGTCTTTATTCCATATAGTTGCTTCGTATTTATATCTGATTGACATATTGCCTTCAGCATCAACCGCGGGTTCTCCCCATTCAATGGTCTTGCGAGCGGTGATATCACGATAGTTGTGTTTGAAAAAATCCTCGACCAACTGTTGCAATTGTTGTGTAGTAATCTCCTCTCCGTCTTCCAATTTCTCACTACTTAATGCCCAAACTGTTGGTATCAGCAAAGCCATAATCAATAGCATTGCAACAACAGATGTCAGGAGGCTTTTCTCGCTGGAGATGTCGGCGTCTTTGGTAAGCAGTCTTTTTGCCCGGTCAAACAAACTACCACCGCTGCCGGCAACTGCAAGCTTATAGCCAGACCGCACCTCTTCCATAGTCGTCAGTGCGCGAACATAACTAACCTTATCGCCAGTCAAAGCTACCGCAACATCATCACAGCAATTCTCCCGCTCTTGTCTTATCTTAGCTGAAACCCACCAGATAGCAGGGTTATAAAAACCAACGATCTCAACAGCTGTCTGAATAATATTAACCAGATAGTCACACCTTTTAATATGAGCCAGTTCGTGAGCCAGGATAGCTTCAATTTGTTCTGGCTGAAGTCCTGTCAAAGCACTTGCCGGCAGCAATATCATAGGCTTGAGCCAACCCACAACCATAGGCCCGCCCGCCATCGCAGACTCCATCAGCGAAACCGCCCTGTTAACACCAATCGCACAGGATAGCTTATTCATCTTATCGACAAGATGCTTGCCCACAGGCTTAACCATCGTCCTGCGAAGCTTCTGCAATTGCCTCCATCCACCCAGATGCCATAAACAAAAACCAAACACCCCGATAAGCCAGCTGTAAACTATAAACCCGGCGTTAGCCTCGATAGCTGAAGAAACCCGCTCTCTAAAACCAATCTCGATCACAGGGGCAGCCGCTTCTTCAATAACAGGTGCATCATTTTCTACTATGGGCATTTCAATCGTTCCAAGCTGAGCAATATCAACTCGCTCGGCCTTCACTGCTGCAAGCTCAACAGGCTCAACCCATCGACTGCTCAATACCCTGAACGTCAGCATCGGCATCACCATCATAGCCGTCAAACCCGCACAGCCAATCAGATATCGCTTGTTAGCGGAAACCTTCGCAAAAGCTTTCCACGCAACCGCCAATATAGCCGCGATTGCCAACCCCTGCCATAACCAGTGAATCAATGTCCAGCCCAATGTCTCTATCAAATATTGTGGCAATACAGTATTCATTTATTTTTCCTCCCAGCTATCAACCATTTTTTTGATCTTTGCTAATTCTTTGGTTGATACTTTCTTAGCTGACAATGCTCGCATAACAAGCTTGGCCGCTGAACCTGAAAACGCTTTTTCAAGCAGATCACCAACCATACCATTTTGGGCTTTTTCTTCCGTTATCGCAGGGGCATAAACATGCTTGAATTGTGACTTGTCGCAGATCAACGATCCCTTCTCAGTCATGATCTGCATAAGCTTCAAAGTCGTCGTGTACCCCGTTTTTTTAACCTTGTTAATTTCCCCGTTAACCATCCGAACTGTCGCCGACCCAATCTCCCACAGCACCTGTAATATCGCAAGCTCCTTATTCGTCGGCTGAGGCATTTCTTTCTTAACCATACTGCTCCCTTTCTAATTTTTATTGCTCCACTAATTACCTGAATCAGAATCTATACGAATAGTTTCGTAAAGTCAAATAAAATCCACGAAAAACTTCGTACTTTTTTGAAAAAACTCCTGAAACAGCCTTTTTCAAGCCAAAACGCGGCATATAAAATGGAATAAAATTACAAAAAACTCTAACTATTTATTAGTCAGAGCTTTATCTTTTAATGGGCGGTATTGGGCTTGAACCAACGGCCTCCTGCGTGTCGAGCAGGCGCTCT
>JAGLTN010000053.1 GCA_023135255.1 Planctomycetota bacterium | reverse complement strand
GAAAAGGTTAAGCTGAACATTGGTTACTTTTAACACTGGTATCGCCCAAGATGTGCTTGAAATTAATATTATAGCAACAAACGCCCAGTACCCTACCCTACTCACGTTACTTCTCTTTCCTGATTTCATCCCGTCATTCTCCTTAATAAAAAAAGTCACTATACTACCTCCTCCGTGAAACCTAACTTTGACCGCCAAGATGCTTCTTTTCAAGAGTCAGACATATTGTTTACAAGTACAAGCCTCACGCTCAATCTGAAGTTACACTTATTGTTCATCTTAACAACAAACAGAAGATAACTATAATTAAAATAAGCTTTTAATTTCGAATTTATTTACGTTTTTTTCTTAAGAGTAAGCCGCCTAAGCCCAACAATACCAAAGTCGCTGGCTCAGGTACCGCCTTACTGGAATCTGCCCAAAGCACCATTGACACATTCGACGCAGCCCAGTTGTTATCGTAATTGTCAAAAGGTAAAGGGCTTATATTGGTAATGGTGGAAGTAATCGCACCTTTACCATCGGAGGACTTCCATGTTCCATGACCGCCGAAAAAGTCGTCATCGATAAACAGGGTTCCCACATCATACGTAACCCTACCCTGTCCGGCAACCCTGTTGAAAGCAAGAGGTTCAGGTTCCACTTCCCAATACCAGTCTACTGTTCCTTCTATATGGAACACCGTGTCAACTCCGTCGCGGAGAGTAAAGCCCCATGTTCCGCCGCTAAAATGTGCTTCAGCCTTTGTGCCGCTTGTGTTTCCAACACCTCCTGTAAACGTTGCGGTAATATCACTGGTTCCTGAGGCAAAACCCCATGAGTCTCCCTGATCACTGTAGATCATCGCTCCATTGAGACCAATAAGAGTTTGGGTACCAGCCGCAGCGTCGAACTCACTGGACATGCCATATCCTAATGCGAAATCAAGATTAATAGAGTCTAACTGAGCCGATGCAGTAGAGCAAAACAACAGCACAATCCCAATAAAACAAACAGCTTCCAATTCTTTTTTCATCAGTTTCTTCATCTCTCTCTTCTCCTTTAACAACTAAAAACTCTCTTCCCCTTCTTAAGTCTAACAAGGCCCCTACACAGAAGCCCTCATTCTCTCTTTTTTTATTTTTTCTTTCTCCATGTAGACAGCAACGTTCCAAACCCTAAAAGTATGACAGTAGTAGGTTCAGGTGCTGAATAAAATTGGATTATACTCCCCTGCAGATAACTCATATCGCCGCCAAAATTTTCTACCTGCATACCGGGGCTATCATATTGAGTACAGAACTTTAAAGTAATATCAGCTACAGCATGAAGTTCCAGTTTCATTGTTCCGGTCACCAGTTCACCGGTAATGTTTCTTAAATCCAATTGTGCGAAAAGGTCATTTGGAAAAAATTCTTCTTCAAAGCTGTAAAAATTGGTGTTTACCGTTGCTTCAAGCAGCAGGCCGTTCGCAAATATTTGTTCTTCGACACCATCAATAACGCGCCAAATCGAACCGGTAATCGTAAACGTAGCTCCAGAGGCAAAATAGCCCTGAGCAACATTGTCATTAACGAATGGGATACCTGGATAGCTTTGGTCATCCAGCAACTCTGACGGCGTCAATTCGACGCTTCCGCCCCTGATCTCGTAATTGTATTGGCTTTCACCTTTCAGGCGAAATATACCGGTAGGTTTGCTACTGTCGCTGCTAAAGTCTTCATTCAGGAAGAACTCTTCATCGTACACGTCTCCTGGTACATAAAATACATCACCGCCGAAGAGATTATATTGCAAATCAGAAATGATCTCAGCACTTGTCAAAGCTGGAATAAAGAACGCCATTGTTAAAAACAAACAGCACTCCCAACGCACACCTCTCTCTTTTCTCATCATGCTCTCTCACTCTCACCTTCCACCTGACCCTTACACCGGGAACAATTCCCGAGGCTCCGTGCATTCTATCAAGCAGTAGCAAAATTTGTCAAGAGAAAACTTGGGGTTTTTTTAATTTTTTTTAAGAACACGTTGGATAAAATATGCGATTTGGCTGCGATTGACCATATTTGCTTATATGAGCGGGACTTAGTGGAAAAACTCGGCAAAAAGTGCGAAATCGATTAAATTTACCTCGCCATCCTGATTCAAATCGCATAAATCACTATAGTCGTCAAAACTGCCACCAGTGTCATTAAGTGAGCCCAGGTAAGAATTAACCCACACAGCCATATCCTCGATTGTCCCTGTCTGACCGTCGCGGTCGATATCGGCTGGATTTGCGGCAATTGCCTGCCCCCCAGGTCCGTAGGCAATCCTCATAAGCGGATCACCAATGGTCACTTCTGCCCAGCTGAGGTAAGGTATTGCTGTAAAAGCAGCTTCGATAAAACTCATATCCGCAAAACCGTCTTCATCGGAATCGGCCAAAAGGTTGTAAAAAAGAAACTCAACGTCGATTACAGCGTCTGAATAGGGTTCAAAGACATGGCCAATAGCGCCACAACCTCCAATTTCTAAAAAATCAATAATACTTCCCTGATTTGTCGTTGAAGCACCCGAGAACATCGTAACCGCATTGAAACTTTCGATAGAACAAAAGACCGCTCCATAAGCAAGATTAAATAGAGGACCATCATTTGGGCCATCCTTTAGTATGTAGTCCTTGGATGTGCCTTCATCACCATTAGTACCGAAACTTGCCACAGCAACGGCAACTTCATTGGCCAACAAATCCGCCTGATTGATTCTATGCTCATTTTGCATATCACAAAGGACAGTGATGTCATAGGCCTGAATCATAGGGGCGACATTGAGAATATCGTAACCTATGGTTTGGCCTGTCATTTGTTCAAAGCAACTGTGATAGTCATCGCGGTACTCGGGATAAAATGTATCGGGCGGTTGTTGTTGCCCTTCTTCGTATACAATAAAATCGACATATCTGTCCAGGTTATATATCCGGTTATCATTAAAGTTTTCTGCCCAAGGCGCATCATCCAGTACAACAACCGCATCGGCTTCGTTGATACCATAGGCCGGGTCAGAAGCAAGACTTGCATTTTCGAGCATTTTGCGAACCGCAAAAACCGCACTTTGCCCTTGGACTTTTGGCCCATCAAGACGACAAGTTAAGTACATATCACCAACTGAAAAATGCCGATCCTCTACGCCACCCCTACGGCCTCGCACTGCTCCTTCCATCATTGGCGGATAATGGCTTACAGTTAATTTTCGCGGGTATTTCCAGTCCATGTTTTGTAAATTGGCAATGATATCACGGTCAAAAAGACCAATCGGAGAATTACGGTAACCCTGATATGGATTTACGGTACGGTCCCAATAATCCAGATAATCAAAAGGGCTGTTGGGATCGGTTTGAAACAGAACGGTCAGTTCTGACTCTACGGAAGCTGCCTTAACAGAGCCTATCAGAGATGCTGCATAAGCTGACCCGTCGGCAGGCCTTACTATATTTGCGAAAGTTGTGTCTTCGATCCTGTATGGAAGGCCCGCTGTCGTTATTATTACTTTTATCTGGTCTACAAGACCCTGGCTTATCAGATAATCCCTAACCGGCTTTGCAATGGCAATTTCATAGACAGGCCTTGTTATTATCTCATCGGCAGCGGTACTATCCGGGCCGCTGCAATCTACAAGGTTAGGCTCGGACAAATGCAAAACCTGTGACTCTATAATGTCGGGGTAATATTCACGATAAAGCCTGGCTATGTATTGACTGGTGGGACTGTTGTCGTTAACAAGGATCAAAACATCATTAGGCTCGACCTGAGCAACTGCTGGTGGAACTAATGAAACGAACACACAGAACGCTAAAATTGTACCGCAATTCTTCTTCATCTTTTCATCACACCTATCACTATCAGCAAAAGGGTATTATAATATAAAACAATGCTAAAATCAAGTTTTTTCTGCTCAAACTTAGGGGGGGGCGGCTCTTTTAGCCCGAAGGGACTCGAACTCTCAACCTTCGGATCGACAGTCCTGACAATGGAAATCTTAAATGTTGGTTATTTGGCTTTAAATGAAGGTTTTTAAAGGGGTTATGTTAAAATGATGTAGACCAGTAGTAGACCAATAGTAGGTCAGCAGGACATCGTTGGTGCACATTTTGGTGCACACCCCATTTTAGAGATAAACAATTAACTTTCCCAGCATCAAAGAGCGGTTCTTTTGTAAAAGGATGAAGAAATTGATGGTTTACTATTTGTTTTTGGATTGGCAAAATAGGGTTAAAACGCAAGCCGATTTCTAACTTGATTAACTGCTCTGTTCCTAAGACAGCAGATTTGTATTTTAGGGGGAAAACATATTGTGACGATTCGTTTCGACCAGCACCTTCTACATTATCAATGGCAATATCATAATTGCTGAGAAACCTCTGTAATTTTTCTTTAATTGGCTTAATAGTTTTTTGTTTTTTTGATCTTGTTATTTTGCCTTCTGGATGAGTCATTGTAAAATCTAAGTCTTCACTAAGGCGATAATGCGAATAATAGATTTTATTTAAACAGGTTCCACCTTTGAACACAAGTTTTTCGCTTAGTTCATTGATACCTGACAGTAATAGCGTAAGATAATAATCCTTTTCCAATAAAACTAAAGGAAATCCTGTCAGTGCAGAAGTAGAACCAAGGATATTTAAAAACTTATCATTATCATGATGAAGCATCAATAATCACCTTCCATTCTTTGTTGATTTCACCTTTTCTTGATTTCGAGCCATAAAGAGTTGTTAGTGAAGAATTATTAATACCATCTTTAAGGGATTTTAGAAGTTTTTCTGAAACATTGCATTTTTCTAAAAAGTATCCCATTCTTTTTTTTACAGATACATTTGGAAATTGCCTGATATAGTCAATCATTTTTTTTACATCAAGTTTGTTTTCTGAAATTTGCTTCTCAAGGATTCCAAAAGCTTTTTTTATACCGCCTACTGAATCTGGAAAATAAAATAAATCAACAATGGTTCTCTCTCTGTCGCTGACTATTATTTCTGTGTTTTTTATTTTAATCTTATTAAGTCCATACATTCTTTTTGGTGAAATCTTGAGTAATTTAAAGGGTACTCCGCATATGATACGTTCCCTTTGCAATGAAGTATTTAAAACGAAAATTGTTTGAAATATTTGGGTTGTAAAACCATAAAAGTTATACATATTTGAATAGCCGATATAATAATTCTCCTTGGGAAAAAGCAAAGGTGGGATCAGGAATTCATTTATTTGGGTTCCAACAGGACCTGACTCAAGAGGTGAGAAATAATATATGCCCCTTGATATTGATTTAAAAACCCCTTTTTTCTTAAGTTGGGAGATTATTTTATTATTAGACCCTGACCGCTTAAACAGTTCTTCAAACTGTTCTTTAGTTATAACAGTTACCTTCTCATAGGATAATCGAGAGATAACCTCAGTCTCTTTTGGCCCAAAGTAATTCATTGTTCTAATATTTACATTAATACCTTTCAAAGCATATATCGTAAATAATAATACAACAGTTAACTTGGTATGTCAAAATTATAATTTATAATATGATTGTATTAGTAGGTCTTCTTTTTGGCGAAGGGACTCGAACCCTTCTATGA
>JAGLTN010000529.1 GCA_023135255.1 Planctomycetota bacterium | reverse complement strand
TGCGTTTTGCTGAGAGGTGGGAATATTCAGGTTGCACCAATGGGCTTTGTTTTCACAGTTTATTGCAGCGGGTATAGTTTTATTTTCCATTGCACAGACGGCTGCGACCATATCAACAGCTCCGGCAGCGGCGCCGGTATTGCTTACCATACTTTTTGTCGGCCAGACGGGTACTTTTGAGACAGCGCTGCCTAATATAGCTTCGATAGCAGTGGCTTCGGCTTTGTCATCGGCGGCGATACCTGTGCCGTGAGGAATGACCAGGTCAAGCTTCTCAGCTGAGATTCCGGCTTCGTTTAAAGCCTGTTCGATGGCAATACGGATACCTGTGCCGTCGGTTTCAAGATTTTCGTAGGCTGGGTTTATGCTATTGCTTGAGCCTGTTCCAATTATCTCGGCGTATATTTTCGCATTGCGATCCTTTGCGTGCCGGGCTTCTTCGAGGATGAGCATCGCACCAGCTTCGCCGAAGACAGAGCCTTTGGCATCAGCATCGAAAGGTCTGCACGCCGATGTTGGGTTGTCATTGTTTTGATCATTGGTTCTTTTCGTTAAGCACTGGCGAATCATTACGACAGGATTAACTTTTGCTTCTACGCCACCTGCTAATGCGATGTCAGCATCGTTGCGGGCGATGATCTGGGCGGCTTCGGCGATGGCCAGGTGAGCGCCTGCTTCAGCGCATGTTATCGTATTGCTTGGGCCTTGAATGTCGTGGATTATGCCGACGTGGCAGGGAAGCATGTTCGGCAGATATTTTAAAAGCCAAAGTGGTGTGACTGAATTTAAGCCATCGCGGCCCCATTTTTTGAGATCAAATTCACCATCGGTCAGACTCTTTGCTACAGCAGGGGCAAGCTCTATCAGGTCGCAGCTGATCAGACCTGCGCCAATATTTATAGCGAATCTTGTTGGGTCGACATTGATGTTTTCCGAGTCGATGCCTTTTGTAATTAATCCGCTGGATTCGATGGCTTCTTTTGCAGCGATGATCGCAATTTCGATGTCTCTGCTCATCAGCTTTGTTGATTTGCGGAAAGACTTTGGAATGAAGTCTCGTATTTTGAAATCAGGTATTTCGCCTGCGATTTTGCAAGTAAAATTAACAGGATCGAAAGCTTTTATTGTGTCGATCCCGGATTTGCCATTTGACAGGTTTAGCCATAAATCATCTGCGGTCATACCAAGCGGACTTATAGCTCCGAAGCCGGTTATAACTACTCGACGCCTGGTCATTTTGCTCTCCCCGACATAGCCAAATCACGCAGAACTATTTCGAAAAGATCGGTCATTACGAAGTTTTCTTCGGGGAATTCTTTGCCAGCGAGGTTCTGATCTATATGGCTGAACATCAGGTCGATCTGGGCGATGACTTTGTCGCCACAGGTTATTTTTCCTGTGGTACTTGCAGCTTCATCAGTAATAGATTCAATTTCAGCTTCGATGAGTATTGTGTCACCAGGGGCTACATAGTGATTGAAAGTGGCATTTTTTATCTTCGCTAAAATAACTTTTTCTTCGAAGTCGTTAACTTTACTGACGAGAATTCCCGCGGTTTGCGCCATTGCTTCTATCATCAGAGTTTCCGGCATTATCGGGAAATGCGGGAAATGGTCATGAATATGCTCTTCCGCCATAGTAACATTTTTCAAAGCAACAGCTCTTTTGCCGTTTTCGAACTCAACAAATTTATCTATCCAT
>JAGLTN010000528.1 GCA_023135255.1 Planctomycetota bacterium | reverse complement strand
TTTACCCGATGGGACAAGCTACAATTCATATCTGGTTAAAGGCAGCGAAAAAACCGCATTGCTCGATACCGTTGATCCAACTAAAACCGAAGTATTAATAGATAATCTTATAAAGGCAGGCGTTACTAAGATCGACTACATAATCGCTCATCACGGCGAACAGGATCATTCCGGTTCACTGCCTGATATGCTTATGCTGTATCCGGATGCGAAGATAGTGACAAATCCGAAATGCAAAGCGACTCTCATGGATATGCTTAGTATTGAAGACGATAAATTTCAGACGATCGAAGACGGCAGCACTTTGTCATTAGGTGACAAAACTTTGCAGTTTGTCTATACGCCCTGGGTGCATTGGCCTGAAACGTTTTCCACATATCTATCTGAAGATAAAATCTTATTCTCGTGTGATTTCTTCGGCTCACATTTTGCGACCAGCGATCTGTTTGTAAAAGACAACGCTGAAATATACGAACCGGCAAAAAGGTATTACGCTGAAATAATGGCACCTTTCAGATCGCAGATAAACAAAAACATTGAAAAAATAAAGGACCTGGACATTGAGATAATAGCACCGAGCCATGGTCCCGTATATGATGAGCCTGGTTTTATTATCGAAGCTTATAAGGAATGGGCATCTGACAAGGTAGAAAATATTGTTGTCATTCCTTATGTATCGATGCACGGCAGCACCGCAAAGATGGTGACATATTTAGTAGATGCTCTTATCGAAAGAGGAATTGAAGTAAAGCAGTTTGAGCTTTCAACTGTCGATATCGGCAAACTGGCAATTACCCTGGTTGATTGTGCTACTATAGTTATAGGCACTTCAACGGTTCTGACGGGCCCCCATCCTGCCGCTGCCTATGCCGCATTTTTAGCCAATGCATTAAGACCTAAATTTAAATTTGCTTCAGTGATAGGCTCTTACGGCTGGGCAGGCAAAACAGTTGAGATGATTGCCGCTATGTTGACAAATTTCAAAGGCCAGATACTGGATACTGTTATGGCAAAAGGTGAGCCTAAAGAAAATGATTATTTAGCTTTGGAAAAACTTGCAGATGATATTTTACAGAAGCATAAAGAAATTGGAATTACAGATTAAAACTTGTTATTAAAGGGGAAATAATTATGGCAAAGAAACTTGAAGTTTATAAATGTATGGCGTGTGGAAATATTGTTGAGGTTCTTCATGGCGGCGATGGTGAACTGGTCTGCTGTGGTCAGCCTATGAAACTTATGGCAGAAAGCACTGCTGATTCAGCAACAGAAAAACATGTCCCCGTGATAGAGAAAGTTGACAGCGGATATAAAGTAACTGTTGGCAGTACACTGCATCCGATGGAAGAAAAACATTACATCGAGTGGATAGAGCTGCTTGCAGATGGTAAAGCCTACAGGCAGTTCCTTGAACCAGGTGGTAAGCCTGAAGCGACATTTAAAATTAATGCGGAATCACCGTCGGCTCGGGAATATTGCAATATTCATGGATTGTGGAAAGGGTAGAAAATGAACATCCGTTTTAATGTAGATGAAATATTTGAAATGGCAGAAGAGATTGAGAGAAACGGCGCGAAGTTTTACAGAAAAGCTGCGGAAAACACATCTGATGATGAAACTAAGACAATGCTGCTTGGTCTTGCTGCCATGGAAGACAGCCATGAGATGACTTTTGCCACCATGAGAAAAGAACTTTCCGCAGACGACAAAGAGCCTACGGTTTATGATCCCGATAACCAGGCAGCTATGTATTTGCGGATGATGGCAGATTCGCACGGCTGTGAGGGTAAGAAAAGCCCAACCCAGGAGCTTACCGGCAATGAGTCCATCAAAGAAATACTTAACATCGCATTGAACAGCGAGAAAGATTCTGTAGTCTTTTACATGAACATGAGAGGATTCATTAAATCAAAAGAGGGCAAGGACAAGGTTAAGGCAATTATTGATGAAGAGATAAGCCACATCAACTTATTAAACGAAAAACTCCAGGAACTTGCTTAACTATAAAGACAGGATGGAAAATGCTTGATTTAGATTCATTGTTTAACCTCAGCTATGGAATGTGCATTGTCAGCTCTAAAAGCGAAGACAAGGTCAACGGTTGTATAGTCAACACAGTTTTCCAGGTTACACCTGAGCCACCAATGGTCGCTATAAGCGTTAACCGCGGAAACCTTACCTGGGATTATATCAAAGACAGCGGAGTTTTCGCTGTTTCGATTCTTGCTGAAGAAGCTCCGACTTTGCTGATGGGTAAATTCGGTTTTAGAAGCGGCAGAGACTTCAATAAATTCCAAGACGTCCAGCACAGGCTCGGCGAAACCGGTTGTCCTGTTGTAACCGATTCTGTAGTTGGTTTTATAGAGGCCGAAGTGACAGATTCTGTTGACGTGGAGACGCATACGATTTTCATCGCCAAGATAGTTGCTTGTCAGTGCCTGTGCGATGACAAATACCCGATGACATATAATTATTATCGCGATGTCAAACATGGCAGGACACCTAAGAGTGCTGCCACGTATCATGAAACTAAGGAATAAGAAAAAACATAGGAGAAAAAATGGGAAAATATAAATGCCTGACGTGCGGATATATATATGACCCTGCTGCCGGTGACGTGGAAAATGATATTGAGCCGGGAACTGCTTTTGAAGACCTACCTGATGACTGGACATGTCCGGATTGCGGCGTAGGCAAGGATGAATTTGAGCCTACAGAAGATTAAGCAAATCCTCTATTATTGCAATCTGATTTTCGTATTTTGCTTCACAGGGGTGCTCGATGAAATATGATTACGATCTTATCGTAATAGGGCTGGGGCCGGCGGGAATGGCAGTTTCAATAATGGCTGCTGAGATGGGGCTCAAAGTCTGTGCTGTTGAAAAGCATAAGGTAGGCGGTGAATGCATGAACGTCGGATGCATCCCCAGTAAAGCTCTGCTGAGAATAGGCAAATATCGAAGCTCATTTGATAAGCTGGTCAAAATGGGACTCGTTGAAAGTCGGTCTTTAGATATCAAAAGTCCTTTTGGTCATATTGCCAGCGACCTTGACTTCATTCGTGAGAAAAAAACGATGAAGATGTTTGACAAGGTTGACATGATATACCAGCAAGGCCAGGCAAGTTTCTCCGACTCGCATACTGTCGCAGTTGCGGATAAAAAATATTCCGCTAAGAGGATTTTTATCTGCACCGGAACGAGCCCGGCTGTGCCGGAATTTCCAGGCATAGAGACGGTTGATCTTCTAACCAATGAAACAATATTTTCGCTGGATAAGATACCAAAAAGCATGATAGTCCTTGGCGGTGGGGCGATCGCATGTGAAATGGCACAAGCTTTCAGCAGGCTCGGCACAAAGATAACCATTATTATCAGAGGCCCGCGCCTGATGTGGCGTGAAGATACCCAGGCTACCGACATACTCGAATCTGTTTTCGACGAACAGGGCATTACTATTTTACGTCAGCAAAAGCCGAGCAGCTTTGCAAAAGAAGATCAGCAAGTAATAATGCAAACTGATAAAGGTCACAAAGTTATCGCAGAAAAATTGCTGGTAGCGGCAGGTCGAAATCACAACTACGAAAATCTAAAGTTGGAAAATGCAGGTGTCCAAATTAATGA
Organism: Planctomycetota bacterium; assembly: GCA_023135255.1. Classification (GTDB taxonomy): domain Bacteria; phylum Planctomycetota; class Phycisphaerae; order Sedimentisphaerales; family Anaerobacaceae; genus JAGLTN01. The sequence goes on along the minus strand of JAGLTN010000528.1, from coordinate 7,982 downwards.
AAAAGGAATGATCAAGGTAAACAAATTTCTCCAGAGTTCTGTCAGGCATATTTATGCTGCCGGCGATTGCAATGGTTATGCGTTATTCTCTCACGCTGCGATGCACCAGGGTATGATTGCCTTAATGAACAGCATGTCACCTGGGCTTTTTAAGAAGAATTTTAAAAAATATGTAGTTCCCTGGACAGTCTTCACCGAGCCTCAAATATCTCGCTCAGGGATGTCCCAATCTGAGCTTGACGCAAAAAATATACGTTATGAAGTGATAAAAGTAGATTACCAGGACTACGGCGCAGCAATCGCCGAATCCGTAGACATCGGTTTCATTAAAGCTTTCATCAGCCCAACTGGTAAGATCTATGGCGTTTACATCGTAGGCGAAGGTTCCGGAGAAATGATAAATCAGTGGTCTTTGGCAATACAGAAAAAGCTGAAAATTTATAATATTCTGATGCTGCAGCATTCTTTTCCGACTATGGGTTTTTTAACAAAGCGAGTTGCAGAAACATGGATGATGAAAAAAATGAAGTCGAAATGGTTGAAAAATATTTGCCGACTAATGTTTCGCATGTAATAATTTGCTTATGATATTTAATTCAGGGAGTTTGAAATGCCTCAAATTCAACCGACTATAAATAAGCAGGATATTGTTTGTGCTGAGACACCGGCGCCGCCTTGCGGGTTTGTTGTTTTTGGCGCATCAGGAGATCTTGTTCGCAGAAAATTATTCAAAAGCATTTTTCAGCTTTACACTCAAAACCTGCTCAATGACAATTTTTATTTATTAGGCTGTGGCAGAACTAAATTGTCCGATGAGCAATTCCGTGAATTGGCCAAGGAGTCTGTTCGCAACAATTCTGATTTCATATCCTCTCAGGATATGAATGTCTTTCTTGAAAAGCTTTATTATATTGATGGCAACTATGATGACGCAGATTTCTATCAGCGTATGCGCAAGCGGGCAGGCGGGCTTAACAAAAAATATAAAGGCATTGAAAATATTGTTTTCTATCTTGCGGTGCCTCCTTTTCTGTATGCCACAATAGTCGACCAATTAAAACATGCCCAGCTGTCCTGTTCTGCTGAGGCTCAAAAAAATAAAAATATCAGGCTCGTTATTGAAAAACCTTTTGGTCATGACCTTAAAAGTGCAACCCAGCTCAACGAACATATAGGCCATTGTTTCGATGAATCGCAGATATACCGCATAGATCACTATCTCGGTAAGGAAACCGTGCAGAATATTTTGATGTTCAGATTTGCCAACTTGATTTTTGAGCCGATCTGGAATCGCAATTATATAGACCACATACAGATTACCATTTCAGAATCCATCGGCGTTGGTCACCGCGCAAACTATTACGACAAAAGCGGAGCACTGCGGGATATGTTTCAAAATCACATGCTGCAAATGCTCGCTCTTGCTGCTATGGAGCCTCCTGTTTCTTTTGAAGCGGACAGCATTCGCGATGAAAAAGTAAAACTTCTAAAAGCTATCAGGCCTGTAGATATTAAAACAATTAATGATAATTTTGTGAGGGCGCAATATAGCCCGGGTAAAATAAAAGCTGAGCAAGTCAAAGGATATCTCGATGAAAAATCTGTTGCGGAAAATTCAAAAACAGAGACCTTTGTTGCTGCCAGGCTTTTCATTGATAACTGGAGATGGAAAGGGGTTCCCTTTTATCTGCGTACTGGAAAAGCGATGAAGGCAAAGGATACTGAAATAGTGGTTTATTTCAAATCGGTTCCTCATTCTCTCTTTGCAAGTGTGGGCCTTGATGAGATGCCGCCGAATGTTCTTGTTTTTCAGATTCAGCCTGAAGAGGGAATGTCGCTGAGCTTCCAGGCAAAAAGACCCGGTTCAAAAATCTGCATGACAACTTTGGATATGAACTTCAATTATAAAAATGTTTTTCTGATAGAAATGCCCGAAGCATACCAGAGACTTCTTTTGGATTGCATGCTCGGCGACCAGACCTTATTTACAAGGTACGACTCCGTCGAAGCATCATGGAAATTGCTTGAGCCTGTATTGCAGGCCTGGCAGAAAGATGAAGCTGCATCATATACATATCCAGCAGGCAGCGAATCTTTCCCGCAGGCAGATGACCTGATAGAATCCGATGGTCGAAAATGGCGAAATATATCGGTCGATTGAAATTGAAAGATAAAAAAAATGAGCGAAACAAATTACGATATTTCTATAATCAGACCCCAGCTGAACAGCAATGATTTTAAACTAAGAGCAAAAGGCACAGCCCCTGAAAGATTGAAAGCCATAAAAAAAGGACTGCTGACGCTGCATACTCTGGAACTGATGGCAACAACGACATACAGATTTCAACTGACAAAAGCTGATACCGAATTGAATCGCCAGCTTATTGCAGCCATGTGTAACGAAATGACGCACTATCAGGATTTTCAGATCAAGCTTTACGAATATGGTTTTAAGCCTAACCCCTTCAGATGGGCATACTGGATAGTTGGATTTGTCTTTGGTTTCGGCTCAAGAATTCTTGGTGAAAAAATGATGCTCAAAACCGGGATCTGGGTTGAAAACAAAGCTGTTAATCATTATGCCGAGTTGCTTGAAACTATAGAATGGGATGACGATACGAAAAAAATAGTCGAAAAAAATCAGGCTGATGAAAAAGGACACGTTCATAACTGGCAGAATTTTCTGCACAGCCGAGAAAATTAACGTATTTTATTAAACTTTTTTTTTGAAAGGAACATGTTATGAAAAGAGTAAAGAAAACCTTGTTGGTCTTAGTCTTAATTCTGGCATCCCTGATGATTATCTCTGCCGGCTGCAAAAAAGAAGAACCTGCAGATACCGGCGCTGCGGTTGTGGCAGAATCCGTTGAGCTTTGCGCAATGTGCGGTCAGGTCAAAGGCAGTGAACTTTGCTGCAAACCCGGTCAGGAAAAATGCGAGAAATGCGGTCTTGTGAAAGGTTCACCCGGTTGCTGCAAAATTCCCAAAATCTAATAGCGTATAGTTGGGAATATTTCATTAACGAGGCAAACAGCTATGAGTCACTATAACCCTGTCAGGGTTTTAATTGCTGTATCCTTTATTCTGGTGATAGTTTTTGTTGGAAGCAAAACTGTGCAGAAATATGGTGATTCACAAGAATATACGAACAGGCTTATAAATGAGGTAAGTCCCTATCTGCTCCAGCATGCGCATAATCCCGTCGACTGGTATCCGTGGTCTGATGAAGCATTTAAAATTGCCCGGGAGCAGGATAAGCCAGTCTTTCTTTCTATAGGTTATTCTACTTGCCACTGGTGTCACGTTATGGAGCGTGAAAGTTTTTCCGATCCCAACGTTGCAAAGGTAATGAATGAAAATTTTATCTCGATAAAGGTCGACCGTGAGCACAGACCCGACATAGACGCTGTCTATATGAAAGCTGTTCAGGTAATGACTGGTTCTGGCGGTTGGCCTTTATCGGTTTTTCTCACCCCCCAGGGAAAACCTTTTTTTGGGGGAACATATTTCCCTCCCGTCGATAATTATGGCAGGAGAGGCTTTAGTTCATTGCTTTTGGTCATCGCAGATGCATGGAAAAATGACAGGGAAAAACTTCTAAAGTCAGCTGAAGAACTCAGTGCTTTCCTTTCTAAACCGAGTCAAACTTCCAAAGAAAAAATAGACGAAAAAATTCTAACCGATGCCTTCGATCATTTTACAGGTTCTTTCGATTCGGTTAACGGCGGTTTTGGTATATCGCCGAAATTTCCCCAAACCAGTAATCTGTCTTTTCTTTTAAGGTTCTGGTATCGAACAGGTAATGAACAAGCCCTGAATATGGTAACTCAAACACTTGATAGCATGGCAAAAGGCGGTATATATGACCATTTAGGAGGGGGCTTTCACCGCTACAGCACCGATGCAAAATGGTTTGCACCGCATTTCGAAAAAATGCTCTACGACCAGGCGCTGTTAGCGAGAATATATCTTCAGGCCTATCAGGTTACCGCGGATGAAAATTATGCTGATATCGCAAAAGATATTTTTGAATATGTCCTGCGTGACATGAAAAATGACAAAGGCCCATTTTACAGCGCAGAAGATGCCGACAGCCAAGGCAGAGAAGGACTCTTTTACCTCTGGGAGAAAACGCAGATATACGCTGCTCTTGATGAAAGATCAGCGAAGGTATTTTCCTCTTACTATGGAGTAAAAGAACAAGGCAACTTTGAATCTGCTAAAAATATTCTCTATGTTAATAACTCAGTCGAATCATTAGCCGGTGAGTTTGAAATATCGATTGAAGAAGTAAAAAACATTCTGAAGAATAGCCGATCAAAACTTTTCGAGATTAGAGCCAAAAGAATCAGGCCCGCACGCGATGAAAAAATAATAACCGCATGGAATGGCTTAATGATCTCATCGCTTGCTCAAGGTTCAGCTATTCTGAATGAAAAAAAATACCTCTTAGCCGCTGAAAAAGCTGCTGACTTTATCTTAACCAACTTGAAAAAAAATGGTCGGTTGATGAGGTTCTACGCTAAAGACTTCTCCGTGCAAAAAGGCTTCTTAGACGATTATGCGTTTCTGATAATGGCTTTGGTCGATCTTTACCACGCCAGCTTCGATGCTAAATGGCTCATAGAAGCCAAAGCTCTGGCGGATGAGATGATAGAATTATTCTCTGACGCTGAGCATAGTGGTTTTTCTCTTGTCGGTTCGGATTCAGAGAAACTTATTTTTAAAACCATCTCCGATTATGATGGTGCGATTCCCTCTGGAAACTCAGTATCTGCATTAGCTTTATTGAAATTTGGACAGCTGACTATGGACTCTGAATATACTGAAAAGGCCCAAAAAATTCTGGATTCCTTTTCATTTCAGCTGCAGCAATCGCCTTTTTCGCTTACTGAGATGCTCCTGGCGGTTGATTTTCACCTTGGACCACGACAGGAAATAGTAATAGCCGGCGATGCGGACTCTGCGGATACTTCAAAAATTATAAAAACAATTTATTCTGCGTTTTTGCCCAATTCTGTTATTTTGTTGCATGAATCTTCAAAACAGGGTAAGAAGATAGAATCTGTTGCGGCCTTTTTAGAATTGCAGAATATGATCGATGGCAGGCCTACAGTTTATTTCTGTGAAAATTATGCCTGCAAAAAACCCATAAATAATTTTGATGAGTTTAAAAAATTGCTTGATACGAAAGTCAGGCAAATTAAGTAGTAGAGATCGGATAGCTCCTGATGGTTGAAAACACCAAAGAGATAAAACAGCTTCTTGAAAAGCTCTATAAAAAGTATAACCATAAGAAAAATATCGCTCCCGATCCGCTGCAGTTTATTTATAAATATAAAAAACCTGCGGACATGGAAATAGTTGCTTTACTGTCAGCGATGCTCGCTTATGGTCGAGTTCAGCAAATAGAAAAAAGCTTAACAGACCTTTTTACAAGGTTCGGCCAAAGTCCGTTTGATTTCGTGGTAAATTTTAATAAAGCGAAAAGACGCACCCTTACTGATTTTAAACATAGATTTAACACCGGTGACGACATCTCTGATTTGCTTATTTTGCTGAAAAAAGTTTTAAATAAGTATGGCAGTGTCGAAAAATTTTTCCTGATTGGCTATAGCAGCAAAGATGAAAACATCCTGCCTGCTTTGACAATGTTCTGTCACAAGTTAATAGATGAATATGCTTCCAAACATAAAGGCCAAATCAGCCCGGGTTTAAAATATCTACTAACCGATCCTGCCAAAGCAAGTGCCTGCAAAAGGCTGAATCTTTTTCTGCGATGGATGGTACGCGATGATGATGTTGATGCAGGCTTGTGGGAAAACGTTGACAAAGCAAAACTGATAGTGCCCATCGACATTCACATGAGCAGGCTTTGCAAAATATTAAATTTCTATGATCGAAAATCAGTCGATTTAAAAGCTGCGGTCGAAATAACACAAAGCTTCAAAAAAATAAATTCAGCCGACCCCGCAAAATACGATTTTGCCCTGTCGAGAATTGGCATTGTGGAAAACTGTAATGGACAATTAACCGCCTATTGCGAAAACTGCGAACTGAATTACATTTGTAAAAATCACTGAAAAATTAACAAAAACCAACCAAAATTAACAAAGCCCAACTAAAATCAACAAAGACCAACCAAAATTAACAAAGCCCAACCAAAATTAACAAAAACCAACTAAAATTAACAAAGACCAACCAAAATTAACAAAAATAATTGCCGACTTTTGAATTTTCACAACCAGATTTAGTAAAAAATATTTGCCATTTTTAAACAAAAAACGCATTTTTGTGTGAATTTAAGCAATTTTAAATATTTTTACATTTTGCATGTTGACAATTTATTCATATAAGACTAACGTAATCTTACTTGGTTAAATATAAAGGTGGATTTGATATGGATGTGATTCGGCGCAATACGGATTATGCGTTACGGCTGATGGTTGGGATAGCTTCTGCGGGGACGACGGTTTCTGCGGGGACGGCAGCTTCTGCGGGGCCGATGGTTTCTGCGGGGAGGGCTGCTTCTGCGGGGCCGATGGTTTCAGCGAGGAAATTATCGGGTGAGCAAGATGTGCCTTATCAGTTGGCTTGTAAATTGTTGCAGAAATTGCATGGGGCAGGTTTTCTTCAAAGTCGAATGGGAGCTAAAGGCGGATTTATGCTGGCGAAGAAGCCTTGTGCTATTTCCCTGGCTGATATGATCAATGCAATACAGGGGCCTTTGAGTTTGAATCGGTGTATGCTTGGTAAAGATCAGTGTCCTAAACAACCCAATTGCCCGATCGGTAAAAAACTTAAAGGTTTGCAGAATTATATTGAAGGTTTTTTAACAGATGTTACTTTAGAAGAGCTTTCAGGGAATTTGAATTCTTAAAGTAGGAGTGGAAAAATGGATGACAACAAAAAAGTCATATTGCCTGCAGTGTTGGGGCAAAGTCAAAATCTTGCTGAGCTGGTTGAATATTCACAAGATTCGATAGTAAGCAAAACAATACTCGATAAGCCGGTAGGCAATTTAACTGTTTTTGCTTTTGATAAAGGGCAAAGGCTTAGTGAGCATACTTCGCCTTATGATGCCACAGTTGTGGTTCTCGATGGGGCAGCTTCGATAATTATCGCAGGTAAAAAGATCGAAGTTGGCAACGGGGAAATAATCGTCATGCCCTGTAACGTAGCTCATTCTGTTACAGCAGATGTGAAATTTAAAATGTTGCTTATTATGATTAAGCAGTAAGTCATAAAATGTTTATAAAATAATACAGAATTTTATTTTGAGAGGATATTATCATGAGTATGTTTTGTTATCAATGTCAGGAAGCAGCCAAAGGTACAGGCTGTACTATTAAGGGGGTCTGTGGTAAGACAGATGATGTTTCAAACTTGCAGGATCTGCTATTGTTTGTTGCCAAAGGAGTTGCTTATTATGCAGATAAAGCTGCTGAAAAAGGAGTTGCAGATAAAGCAGTAAGCAAATATGTATTGGATGCCTTGTTTACAACAATCACCAATGCAAACTTCCACGAAGAACAAATTCGTGAAAAAATCCGTAAAGGATTAACTATTCGTGAGCAAATAAAAAAAGCGTATATCGATGCAGGTGGAGTTTTAGATCAAAACCTGCCGGAAGCAGCTATGTGGTACGGACAAGAAAGCGAGTATGAAGCAACATCTATGAGGGTTGGTGTTTTGTTAACCGAAAATGAAGATGTTCGTTCATTACGTGAATTATTAACCTATGGTTTAAAAGGTTTGGCTGCTTATACTGATCATGCCCTTAACCTAGGATTTGAGGAAAATGAACTTTATGCTTTTATTTATAAAGCTCTCGTAGCCACATTAAATGATAATTTGTCAGCAGATGAATTAGTAGCATTGAATATGGAATGCGGTAAATTTGGTGTAAGTGCCATGGCTTTATTAGACAAAGCAAATACCGAATCTTATGGTAATCCTGAAATAACGAAAGTAAATATTGG
>JAGLTN010000527.1 GCA_023135255.1 Planctomycetota bacterium | reverse complement strand
ATTTTGATTTTTGCTATTTGCTTTTTAATTTTTCCTGTAGTATTTGGTTAACAACTTGCGGATTTGCCTGGCCCTTTGTTTTCTGCATCACCTGACCAAGCAGAAATCCTCTTGCTGCTTTACTTTTCTTACCGCCGTTGCGAACATCCTCAACCGCCTTTTCATTCTCCGCCAGCACTGCTTCGACAAAAGCCTCCAATTCCCCCGCATCACTTTTCTGTATAAGATTAAGCTCCCTGGCGATTTTCCCGGGCCCTTTGTCACTAACCATCATCTCCTGCATTATCCTGTCACCTGCCGAAGCATTAATGTCACCACCCTCGATCATTTTCGCAAGCTTCGCCATGTCATTTTCTTTCAACCCAAGCTCTGCCAACCCGCAGTCCCTGGCATTAGCAACCTTTAAGCCCATCTGCGTAAGCAAATTACAAACCCGCTTAGGCTCGCCGCCCGCTTCAACGACTCTTTCAAAAAATTCCGCATTCGCCCGTTCACCAGTCAGCACACCCGCATCATACTCACTCAAATTATAGTCAGCCACATAACGCATCTGTTTTTTCAAAGGCAGCTCACACAACCGCCCCCTTATCTCCCCAAGCCATTCATCCGTCATCACAACAGGCAAAATATCCGGATCCGGAAAATATCTATAGTCAGAAGCCTCTTCTTTTTCCCTCTGCAAAACCGTCTGCCTGCCCGCATCATCCCAGCCACGAGTCGTCTTACTGCCCTCGACCATAACCTTTCCTGTCCGCTCAAACTCATCAAGCTGACGAACAACCTCATAATTCACACTTGCCTCCAAAGCCCTGAAACTGTTAAGGTTCTTTATCTCAGCGATAGGCGTTCTATATTCCTTACCATCTTTAGTAATTGCCAGATTAATGTTAGGCTCAAAACGCATATGCCCCTTCTGCATATCACCTTCGGAAATACCCAGATACCGAACTATCCTCTGCAATTCCACCGCCATCGCCCGAACCTCAGCGCCGCTGTTCATATCAGGCTCGGTAACGATCTCCAGCAAAGGCGTTCCCGCCCTGTTCAGATCAACCTGCGAATAATTCCCGCTGGTATGAGTATTTTTCCCTGCATCTTCCTCAAGGTGTGCCCTTGTAATTCGTATCTTTTTAGCCTGGGGCCCTTCAACCGGTATCTCAATATAGCCATGCTCGCTGAAAGGCAGATCATACTGGCTTATCTGGTAATTCTTAGGCAGATCGGGATAATAATACCCTTTCCTGTCCCACTTGGTAAATTTGGCGATTTCGCAATTAAGCGCAAGCCCCGCCAACACCGAATACTCAAATGCTTTCTTATTCATTACAGGAAGCGCACCAGGCAACCCTAAACAAACCGGACAAACCCTGCTGTTGGCCTGCTGCCCATACGCAAGCTCACACCCGCAAAACATCTTCGTCGCAGTCCGCAGATGCACATGAATTTCCAAACCTACGATAACTTTATATTCAAGATCAGCCATTTCAAACTCACTAAATTACTGTTGCTTTTTTCCTGGCCCATTGACACTGCGATTCATACATCCTCGCGATTCGCAGCAATTTCGCCTCACCAAACGCAGGCCCTAATATCTGCAAACCGACAGGCAGCCCACCCTCATCGAATCCGCAAGGCACACTCACCCCAGGAATACCCGCAAGATTAACCCCGATAGTATAAATATCAGAAAGATACATCTTCAAAGGATCATCTGTTTTCTCACCAACCTTAAAAGCTGTCGTCGGCGATACCGGCATCATAATACAATCGCACT